>NZ_JBQKUL010000083.1:0-7213 GCF_054968565.1 Pseudoalteromonas sp. G5_S1_54_S4
GAAATAAATAGTACTGGACTTTAACCAGTGAACTTCGCCGTTACTTGTAAATAGCGGTGATGCTCTCATTTCTTGTAACTGAGCTAACGACCCATATTACAATTTTAATACATATCACTATTAATATAACAATAGGTTTTATATGTGGTGGGTGATACTGGACTTGAACCAGTGACCCTCGCCTTGTAAGGGCGATGCTCTCCCAACTGAGCTAATCACCCACATATAAATCAAACTAAACTATTATAAAAATAGTACTGGACTTTAACCAGTGAACCTCGCCGTTATTTGTAAATAACGATGACACTCTCTTATTTCTAACTGAGCTAATTACCCACATAGAACTTAGATACGACACATTAGAATGTGGTGGGTGATACTGGACTTGAACCAGTGACCCTCGCCTTGTAAGGGCGATGCTCTCCCAACTGAGCTAATCACCCGCATCTAAACAACACCACATTGCTGCGTTGTTGTGGGGCGCTATTATAGATAGACTTGTAAATGTGTCAACACTTGAATGATAAAAATGTGCTGAATGAAGCTTTTATAATCAATGCAATGTAAATAGTGTTCACTTTATCAGCAAGGTAACATAAAACGAACAATAAGCAGCTTTGGCTAGGGGTTAAAATAACTATATTTATATTCACTAGAGCGAGTTCTGTTGCTTTTTAAGGATGAAAATTAATTCAATTTAGTGGTAATTGATTTGCCGAGTCAGGGTTGCAACCAAGAAATCAAAGTAAAGCTTTCTAGTTCAGATCATCCTGCCTATGTTATTCAATTGTTTAAACCACTCAAATTAGCAAGTTGTTTATCGCTTAGCATAGTTAAGCTTTACAATTAGCATTTAATAAAATCCAGCTAGGCTATGATGGAAGTAGGCCCGTTTTAGGAGAAAAGCAGTGATAACTCAATTTGCATATAAATGTATACCTTTTGAGTCCGATGTGAATAGGTGCTTTTAGTATTATAGGGTCGTTATGCTCAACTCAAACTTAAATGTGGCACACTTAACGAAGCTCATTGTTACTAAGTAGTATGAAAATCTACTTTTTAGCATGTATGATAGCCAGTTTGTTGAAAATTAAACCATTTAAATAATGTCGCACAAAAAACTGTTGACTTTATTTTGGGGGGTGCATAGAATGCGCCCCGCACTAAGCGATACACGACGTGGTTATCACAGAGCGTATTGAATAAGTTGGGGCTATAGCTCAGCTGGGAGAGCGCTTCGCTGGCAGCGAAGAGGTCTGCGGTTCGATCCCGCATAGCTCCACCAATTTTTAGTGTTTGTCCTAGGGTAACAGTTTTCTGTGTCCCCATCGTCTAGAGGCCTAGGACACCGCCCTTTCACGGCGGTAACAGGGGTTCGAATCCCCTTGGGGACGCCACTTAACTTTTTAGTTAAAGGCGGTTTTACCGAGAAAATAGCGTAACACATAAAGCTCGAGTCTTTATTTGTACTATACGCCATTACCTTAAGAGCTCAGGATGTGAGTTAAACTAATCAATCGTCCTAGTGACACTTTTTAGTGTCCCCATCGTCTAGAGGCCTAGGACACCGCCCTTTCACGGCGGTAACAGGGGTTCGAATCCCCTTGGGGACGCCACTTACTTATTTTGAATAGGGAAGTGCAGTGTTATTAAGCAGCTCGCCTGAAACGAGTTAAACCATTCAGTTGTCCTAGTGACACTTTTTTAGTGTCCCCATCGTCTAGAGGCCTAGGACACCGCCCTTTCACGGCGGTAACAGGGGTTCGAATCCCCTTGGGGACGCCACTTACTTATTTTAAATAGGGAAGTGCAGTGTTATTGAGCAGCTCGCCTGAAACGAGTCAAACCATTCAGTTGTCCTAGTGACACAGAAAATGTTTCTGAGAAGATAATGCTATTCGCCTCGCAGGCTCGGCTCATCTTACGCAGAAATAGCAAATCAGTGATTTGCAAATTAATTTCTGCGTCCCCATCGTCTAGAGGCCTAGGACACCGCCCTTTCACGGCGGTAACAGGGGTTCGAATCCCCTTGGGGACGCCACTTACTTACTTTAAGTAATATATACAGCAGTGTTACACCACACACTCTATCCGCAAATTTAAAAAGAGTGAAAATCTCTTGATACGCCACCTACTATTCATTAGTAATATAGCTTTTAATAAAAGTATCTAAAATCAGTTTACCTACATTTCCATCACTACTTCAAAATTATTCAGTGAAGTTAAAATCTCAAAATTAAATATTTTATATAATAACTCCTAAATTTTATTAGCATCTTCCCCTTTCTTATATTCAGCTTAAATAAACTTCACCTATGTTAGGTTACATATAAACGTCCAAATAAATAGGAGGTTATATGGCAAGTGGATGGGCACGCGATGGTGCAATTCAAGATCAAATCGACGCCAGCGTTAATGATGCTTTGCAATATGCTAGAAGTAACTTAGTTTCTGGAGCCAGTGCCGAGCTATGTGAAGAATGTGATGAACCAATACCACAGGCACGAAGACTTGCGTTACCAGGTGTTAAGTATTGTGTAAGCTGCCAAGTTGAACTAGAAGGTAAAGGCGCACTTTCTAAAGGGCTTAATCGGCGTGGCAGTAAAGACAGTCAGTTACGATAAAAAGGTGCATACAGCACCTTTTTTAAAATTGTATCAGAGTTAAGCTTAAATAATTAAAAAGCCGCTTAGTAAACCTATTAAATATATTTACTAAAATTTATTCATATTTTCTTTTTTCTGAATAAGTTCAATTGAGTAGCCATCTGGATCTTTTACAAACGCTATTTCTGTTGTGCCACCCTTTACTGGACCTGGTTCACGGCTTACGTTACCGCCAGCGGCCTTGATATCAGCACAGGCTTTATAGATATCATCAAACTCAATCGCGATATGACCATAGGCATTGCCTAAATCATAGCTGTCGGTATCCCAGTTATAGGTCAGTTCAAGCACTGTTGTGTCAGTTTCATCACCGTAGCCTACAAAGGCGAGGGTATAGCGGTACTCTTCGTTATCAGCACGGCGTAACTCTTTCATACCAAGTACTTGAGTATAAAACGCAATTGATTTATCTAGATCTGCAACCCGTAACATGGTGTGTAGTAAACGCATTTAAATCCTCTTTAAAATTCATATAAATTTTTATAACGCAGCTAGTTTTAACTACTATTGTTGCGCAGTTACAATATCAATAATCCGATTATAAATTATTTCTGTGAGCATCACAGTATCATCGCCATTAGTATTTATAAACTGCACAACGACTGTATCGATATCTTTATAATAACGAGCAATGCTTGAATACCCTAATACCCACCCCGTGTGTTCATACTTATAAAGTGATGCATACAAAGCTTGCTCTTGTTCGTCGAAAAAAGTGCCTTTGTTTAAAGCAAAAATAAAGTCGCCTACATCTTGTGCGGTTGCCACATAGCCTTGATCGAGTGCTTTAAAATCATTCTCATAACCTACGTAGTAACCACTCATCAAATCTACTAAATTGATTTCATGTACAGATGAAAACGTATGCGTTAGGCCCAGTGGCGTTAAAATTTCATCTTTAATATATTGGTTGTGATCATAACCCAGCACGTTTGACATAATTTTTCGCAGCAACAAATAATTGGTATTAGAATAGCCATAGTCAGCATCAGGGCTAAAATCAGCGGGTTTATCGAGTACTAATGCAAGTGGGTCAGGGTAGGTGATTGACCAATCGAAATTATCGGTGTCTGTGTAATTGGGTATGCCACTTTTGTGTTTTACCATCATTCGCAATGTAATTTTATCTGCGTTTTCAATGCGCCCAATTAATGATGGAAGATAATCAGTCAGTGTTTTATCTATTTCAATACGTCCAGCGGCTGAAAGTTTGGTTAAAGCTGCTGCATCATATAACTTTCGAATGCTGCCAATTTTAAAAAGTGCATTAGGGTATGCGGGTATTTTTTGCTCTCGATCATGCCAACCATTTGCAAAATATTCAGGTTGCTGTCCTTGTTTATGAATATAAACAATAATGCCATCGATTCCTTGTTCAATAGCCTCTTGTGTTTGTGCTTGAACGTTAGCGGGCAGTGGGTAAAAGTAATATAAAGCAAACTGCCAAGGGGCAAAAATGTATATGCTAGTAAGAGTAACAATGAGAGCTGCAATCCGCAGAAGTGTAAGCGCTTTTTTGTTCTTCAATTGTATCATTGCATTCTGGCTTCATTTATTTTTGGAGTATGAGGATCAGCTTTTTACTCTACTAAACAGCAATATCATGTGATATTGCTGTTTAGTTATGAGGAGTTCGACTGTATTAAAGTATATCTTTACTTATTAACTTTGCCCTTAAGAACATAGATTTCACCATCAAAACTCCCTTGAATCGTCAAACCTTGTCCTGCTAGCTCTTTAAGGTACTCTATGTGTTCCTCTGTAATATGCTGGCCAGGCACCAAAAGCGGAATACCTGGCGGATAGGGGGTAACTAAACCGGCACAAATACGGTTGTTACTTTTACCGATAGGCACAGATTCGCGCTCGCCATAAAAAGCATCACTTGGAATACAGGCTAAGTCTATAGCTGGTAGGTTTTCAGGCAAGCGAGATCGTCGCGTCGATTTTGACAACTTCACTTTACCGCTGTCGAGTTTTTTGAGCGCATTATAAAGACGAATTATTTTTGAGCGCGTGCCGCCAAGGGTGAGTAATACCAAAATGGTACTGTGGGTGTATTTTTCTATTTCTAAGCCAATTTCATCCAGCAGGTATTTATGAATATCCTTTAACGAATAAGGTAATTCGCTAATGTCGATGAGAATTTTTAGCGGATCGTGACCCATGTTATCACCACTGAAGTGCGGAAATATTTCCATAAAGTCTTGCTTACCTAGTACTTTAATTTGTTTGAGTGAAGCCATCTGTTGTTTAAATTCTTCCACATGGTTCAACAAAGCATTGAGTAACTTATAGCCTTCCATCTCTAATTGCTTTTGGCACACATCAAGCGACGCGATAAGCTGATATTTTGGCGATGTACTGGCGTAAATACTGTAAATCTCACGAAAGAAATCAGCATCGAAATCAGGGTCGTTAACATGAATATAAGACGCTTGAGAAAACGCCGATACCACTTTATGCGCCGAATGAGTGACGTAGTCAGCGCCAGCATGAATGGCGGAATAGTATCGTAGGCTTGGATGAAACAGCGAGTAAGCAAACCATGCCTCGTCAATAAATACTTTAATACCATGTTGATGGGCAAAATCGACCACCTGTTTCAGATCGCTCAGTAGGCCATCGTAAGTACAACCGGTGAGAACCAGCAATTTTGCATCGGTATTTTGTTCTATTGCTTGTTTTATATCAGCCAACGACGGCGGCGCAAAAATGCCATATTTAGGATTTAAAATACTCGACAAATAAACAGGTAAACTCGCTGATTGCAAAATGCCATAGTGCACAGATTTATGACAATTGCGGTCGATGATCACTTTATCGCCCTTACGCAGCAATGTCTGCAAGATGATTTTATTTGAGGTAGACGACCCATTGGTAACGAAATAGGTATGCTTGACTTCAAACGTCGCCGCTGCTGACTCTTGCGCACGGCCAATGGTATTAGTGCTATCTGACAATGAACCTAACGAATCAACAGAAACCGACAGATCGCCCACGAACACATTACGACCATAAAACTGATAAAAATCTTTAATATAAGGAGAATTTCTAAAGCTCGAGCCGCCACTGTGACCTGGTGTGTGCCAAGAATCGTTTGCTTCGCCAACATAGCGGCGGTACGCAGTCCAAAATGGGGTCTCTGAGCGGTCATCGAAATCGTTGATCATATAGCCTAAAATTGCTTCAGGATCAGAAATTACCTCATCTTTAAAAAAGAAAGACTCAATCTCCTCCGACTCATTAACGATTTCAAGCCCCTTCGTATCATCGCCAATAACATAAACAGGCAGCTCAAGGCGGATCCCTTTTAACTGCTCGATAAAGCGACTATAAGTGCGTTCGCCAACCTTATTTTGCAAATCCCAGCTAAGCACTACAGCCTGAATATCACCATCTTCCTCTACAATGTCCAACGCTTGTTTTAGCTCAAGACGCTCAATAATATCAATATGAATATCATCTCGCTCAAAATTGACAATGGTCTTCGATAGATTCGTTGAAAGCTCTTGTAAGGTGACTGGATCTTGCTCAATTAACAAGATACGAAGTATTGGTAGCATAGGAATTCTCGTAATAAAATTTCATAATGCTCAACAGCATAACTAAAGGATTGACGCTTGTGAAATTAATACTTTGAAAATGTTACAATAATTTCTTTTCGCAGGGGCAGGTATAAGCGTTTATTTAATTAATTTGTACTATAGAAAAGTCAAGGTGCCTAAGTTTGACACCTGCATTAAGAAATAGAATGTATTGGTAGAGGAACACTCGCCATGTAGCTACTCAGTTTTATCTTTAAACTCACATAAATCTTCAATAATACAGCTGCCGCATTTAGGTTTTCGCGCTACACAGGTATAGCGGCCATGCAGTATAAGCCAGTGGTGAACATCGACTTTAAACTCTTTAGGCACTAGTTTTTCGAGCTTCTTTTCTACTTCAACAACGTTCTTAGCTACTGCAAACTTAGTAAGGTTTGATACACGGAATATGTGCGTATGTCGGCCACCCAAAATATAATGAACGTAGAACGAAAATACTTACTTTTTCAAGACTGCTTTGAGTGATGAAGAGACGGTCACGATAACTTTATGTAATTAGTTTTATTCTGCAAAGCCGGCCATCGGCTAACTCGTATTTGCCCCTTTTCGAGTTAGCAAATTGCATATTTTGCAAATTGGTTTTGCCCCTTTTCGAGTTAGCAAATTGCATATTTTGCAAATTGGTTTTGCCCCTTTTCGAGTTAGCAAATTGCATATTTTGCAAATTGGTTTTGCCCCAAGACGTGTTAACGTAATTACTCTATAGGTCGGCTTTGAGCGATAATCGGTCATTGATACTGGCTAAATATCGTCGTTAATAGATTGGTTAAACTGCTCTTTGCGCATATATTCATGAAAATGAGCGCCGAGCGCATATTGTTCTATTTAACTTTTCTTTAAAGTTTTAGAAAACTTAGTGATAGTAATACCTTAGGTTATTTGTTAAAACTATATAATGTAGAAAAATGAGCGTAGCGTCGGCAGAAATATGCGCGATGA
>NZ_JBQKUL010000084.1:0-7132 GCF_054968565.1 Pseudoalteromonas sp. G5_S1_54_S4
GTTTCGGCAAAAAAATAATAAAAATTTAAACACGTAGAATAGAGGTAGTTTATGAGTGACGCTCAAACGAAACAGGACCAAATCGACCAAGGAGTTATGGACACTCTTAGGGAGCGCGATCATAGTGTATTGGCAAAACAAGTTGACTCACTCGCATGTTCTCATAACGATATCATCGAATTGCTTGCTCATTATTTAGCATTAAGCGAACAAGAAGATGATGAGTTATTTGATGACTGGTTTGACTCTCTTTCAAAAGAACAACACACCGTGCTAAAAGTATTTGAAGTATATCGCGGACAGTATGAGCGCCAAAACTAACTGTTTGTATTAGGCATATTAATTAGTCATTATGCTAACACTGGTTATACGATTGTAATTTAATGTTAAAAAGGCATTGTTTTTATAGATAAGCGAAATAATTAATTACACTTATTCAATACAATAGTATGTACTTTGGCCCTTGATTATTTTTCAACTAACTAATTGATGTTTAAAGCTTTATAATAAGTTAAACTACATTTAGTGTTAAAATAGTAGTTTCGGCTCGTAGTTGAACTACCATTAATAAGTTGAAATAAGAAAGGGATAATTCAGCATGCAACATTTAAATGAAATACTCAGCAGAAACAACGTCAAAATAATTGGCAAGGGTGATAAAACCTTAGTGTTGGCTCACGGATTTGGTTGCGACCAAAACATGTGGCGATTTATTATTCCTGCCCTTGAACAACATTTTACTTTAGTGCTGTTTGATTATGTAGGCTCAGGTAACTCTGATGTGTCTAAATATAATAAACAGCGCTACTCAACCCTTGATGGGTATGCCAAAGACGTACTAGAAATATGTGCCGCACTTGAACTTACCGATATTACATTTATAGGCCACTCGGTTAGTGGCACCATTGGCGCACTTGCTGCCATTGAGCAACCAGAGCTATTTTCTAAGCTGGTTATGGTGTGCCCCTCACCGTGCTTTTTAAATTTACCCCCTGATTATTTTGGTGGATTTGAAAAACAAGACCTTCACGAATTACTAAACCTAATGGATAAAAATTACATTGGTTGGGCAAATTATTTAGCGCCTCTAGTAATGGGCAACTCTCATCCAGATGAATTTATAGCGGAACTATCGGGAAGTTTTTGCTCAACCGATCCCCTTATTGCAAAAACCTTTGCAGAAGCCACGTTTTTATCCGACTACCGTTTTATACTTGAACATATAAAACAGCCTACTTTAATTTTACAAAGTGAAAATGATGCTTTAGCCGCGCCTTCTGTTGGGGAGTTTGTAGCGAATGAAATTTCAAATGCAACACTTAAGGTTATTAGTGCGCATGGCCACTGTATTCATATGACGCACCCAGAAACAGTCAGCCGTTTAATTTTTGATTTTGTGAGTTAGCCACATGTCACTTGATAAAGTAGATGAAAAGCTTGCTGATTATTCCGCAGATCACTTTTTAAATGGTGCATTAGTGACAAATGCAGATAACATTATTGTTTATGTAAATACTTATTTTCAAAAGGAATTACAGTGGAATTGTAATGAGCTTATTGGCAAGTCGGTTGATAAAATTATAACTAAATCATCAAAAATATTTTTACAAAGTTATGTGCTTCCTACCTTACTGCATGAAAAAGCGTGTCAAGAAATGCAGTTAATTATGCTCAGCGCCCAAGGCGAGCGTATGGCCGTTACCGTTAATGCTCAGCTTGATGAAAAGGGCTATATATACTGGAGCTTTTTTAACGCGACTCAGCGAGATAAGCTTTACGACGAGCTGATTAAAACACGGGAAAAGTTAGAAGCGCAAACTGAACGCTTACAATCTTTAGCGTCTACCGATGAGTTAACCAATTTATTAAATAGAAGAGAGATGAATTGCCGCAGTGTGCTGTTACTCGAACAGGCTATGCGATCAAAGCAGTCGGTTGCATTATTAATTATCGATATTGATAATTTTAAAGTCGTTAATGATACCTTTGGGCATTTAGAAGGGGATCGAGTTTTAAAAGAGTTGGGGCAACGTCTTAAACATTTTGGTCGACAAACCGACCTTATTTCTCGTTACGGCGGTGAAGAGTTTTTAATTATGGTGCCAGATACAAATAAAGCAGATACTTTGTCATTTTGCCAAAGGCTGCATTTATTAATTGCTGAAATTAAAGTAGGTAATCGCCCAGTAACCGCCAGTATTGGGGTAAGTTTGAGTACTGCGAAAACGACGTTTACTGATTTATTTGCCCAAGCCGATAATGCGGTATATGAAGCCAAAGAGCGCGGAAAAAACAGAACCCAATTATACGATAACCCCTAACTAAATAGAGGTAAACTCAACAAGGTATTGAGTTGAGTTTACTCAAAAGATGGCAGTTATAGTTGGTATTATTGCTCTACACAATTATTTTTTGCTAATGGCGATGCCAATACGGTATCGGGGTGCCAAATTCTATCCCATATTTTAGGTAGGTTGTTTAAGTTGGGTCTTTGACTTATTTTTTCAAAATTACCGACACTGATTGCTGAGCCATCTTTCTGACCGACAACAAAATTAAACACATAAGCACACTCCATGCCCATGCGTAAATCAGAGAGAATAACTTTGTCTTGCTGCTCGCGAACGGAATAAAACCCTTTTGTAAACCACTGCAAGCGTTTAACACCCCATTCATTTTTAATCTCGTTTAGTAAAGAAGGGGTTGTTTGGTATGCATTTAAGGTAACCTCGTTGGGTGTATCAAACACCGATGCATAGCCTTCATAATATTTCCCATCCGACATCACAACCACCCGCCAAAGTAAAGTAGTAAACGGTGCTGGAGTGCTAATGTATTCATTGACTGTGATGTCTTTGTTTTGCAGCGCAGTGTTGACTTTATCGTCAATAACAACTTTAAGAATAAGCGAACAACATAAATAGAGAGTACTTACTGTGAGCGTAATTGCGGTAATTTTGTAGGCGATTGGGGCGGTTATTTTTGGTATTAAAGTGCCTATAACCCCTACTAATAGCAGTAACGTGTAGAGGGGATCAATAATAAACATATTTGAAATTGCAAACGGATGCTCTGTAAGTGGCCACATTAATTGCGTACCGTACACAGTAAGTGCATCCAATAGTGCATGGGTTGATAAACACAAAAACACTAACCAAAACCAACGTGTTTTATACGCTTGCATGCCAGTGTGTATTTTTAAAATTAGCCAAACAATCAAAGGGCTAATTAACAAGTGCACAAAAAATGAATGGCTAAAGCCACGGTGATAAGTAAATGCTTCAACACTGCCGCCATAGGGTAAAAACACATCTAAATCGGGTAAAGTGCCCAAAATAGCGCCCCATAACACCGCTTTGCGGCCCACTTTGTTACCTAATACTGCGTACCCTACAGCGCTACCTAACGCAACTTGTGTTAAAGAATCCATACTACCTCATCTAAATAATGCAACTTCAATGTATATACTGATACTGATCTTAAAACCGTCATTATTATATTTTATTTCATTAAGTGGCTTTTAAAATGATTTAAAAAGCGATTTATAAACTCAATCGCGGTTGTATAAAATCTAAAAAAGCAACGATACGTGAAGAAACCGCCCCATTTTTGTAATAAACGCCATAGATAGACTCTCGGTTATTAGGGGTTTTTATACTCTGGGGTAACACCTCTACTAATCGTTTAGAAGCCAAATCTTCGGCAATCATAAATTGTGAGAGTAGTGCTATACCTTGATCAGCAATACATAAATGCCTAATGGTTTCGCCGCTGCTAGCTCTTAAATCAAAGTGCAGTGATAACTCATGTTTTAAAGGCCATTGATTGAGTTTGTTGGGCTCACTGAAGCCAATTAGATTATGGTTTTTAAGATCTGAAACCTGCTGTAACGGTGGCGCATTATTTAAATAACCTGCGCTTGCGACCAATTTCAATTTACTTTGGCCTAATTTACGCGCATGAAGGTTTGAATCTTTTAAGTCACCAATGCGGATAGCTAAATCTGTTTTGCGCTCAAGTAAATCAATAATATTGTCATGTGAGGTAATATCGAGGGTGATTTGTGGGTACTGCTTTTTAAACTCATTAACTAGAGGTGCTAGTTGATGTAAAACAAATGGGCTTGCTGCATCTATACGCAAATGCCCTTTTGGAGCTTGCTTAAGTAGGTTAATTGTTTCTTCGGCGCAAAGCAGCGTGTTTAAAGCCTTTCGCGCATATTCTATGTATATATGCCCTTCCTCGGTAAGTTCTAAGCGGCGTGTTGTTCTATTTAGTAATGTGCAGTTTAGCCTGCTTTCAAGACGAGATAGTGCTCTTGAAACCTTAGCTACATTTAAATCAAGTAAACTAGCCGCACCGGAAAAACTGCCACAATCAACAATGGTAATAAACATTTCTAGATCTTCAGTTTTAGCTTGAACAGGCATAAATTCACTCATTTATATTTGCAAAATAAACAAAAGTATTTTGCCATTTATGCCATTTATTGCAAAGGCATTTTTACTCACACTGTACATCTATTTTAAAAATGAGGATGTAACTATGCCATTGGCTTTATGGGCGCTTACCTTAAGCGCATTTGCAATTGGAACAACAGAGTTTGTTATAGTGGGTTTAGTGCCAACTATTGCAAACGATTTAGGCGTGAGCTTACCATCAGCAGGCTTACTAGTGAGCTTATATGCGGTTGGTGTAGCTATTGGCGCACCGGTTCTCACTGCATTAACGGGTCGCTGGAACCGAAAAGTGGTACTTATAAGTCTTATGGGCTTATTTGTTATGGGTAACTTATTAGCTTGGCAAGCCCCTAGCTACGAAACGTTAATAATAGCACGCATTTTAACTGGACTTGCTCACGGTGTATTTTTCTCTATTGGCTCAATGATAGCGACAAGCTTAGTAAGTAAAGATAAAGAGGCTAGCGCAATTGCAATTATGTTTACCGGCCTTACGGTAGCGCTAGTAACGGGTGTGCCATTAGGTACTTGGATAGGGCAGCACTTTGGTTGGCGCGCTACATTTTTAGTGGTGTCATCACTTGGTATTATCGCTTTAATTGGAAGTGCTGTATTAGTACCTAAAAATTTAAAGCAATCAGTACCGGCAACCTTTAAAGAGCAACTTCAAGTTGTTACTAAACCTAGATTACTGCTTGTGTATTTAATGACAATTTTAGGCTATGGCGGCACGTTTACTGCGTTTACTTACTTGGCCCCCATTTTAGAGCAGCAGACTGGATTTGCATCTTCAACAATTGGCATAATTATGCTGGTATATGGTGTCTCAGTGGCTGTTGGTAATATATGGGGTGGAAAATTAGCTGACAAGCGAGGCTCGATCAGTGCGCTGAGCATTATTTTTAGTGCACTTACTGTAATTCTACTGATATTTACTTTTACCATGGAGTCAAAGGTTGCTGCCGTATTAACCATATTAGTTTGGGGGGCATTTGCATTTGGTAATGTACCTGGTTTGCAGCTTTATGTTGTTAAGCAAGCTCAGCAACATACTCCTAACGCAGTCGATGTTGCATCTGGATTAAATATAGCAGCATTTAATATTGGCATAGCATTGGGTTCTATTACGGGGGGCCTTGTAGTAGAGCACATGGAACTAAAAGATACCGCATGGATTGGCGCCGTTGTTTCATTGCTGGCTTTAATAGTCACCCGGTACAGTGGCAGGCTAGATAAACAAAATGTTCAGGCTAAATAAAGCGAAACTTATGTAGGTTAGTCTTGAAATAAAAATGAATGACCTCAGTATTTTCATGAGGTCAAAATTTTAAATCAAAAAGTAATCGGTGTATTTAGTAAACGCGACGTTTGAATTTTAAACCAATTATTTAATAAGGATAAAGCTATGACACAACGTGTAATTGAAATGCCAGACTTAGGTATGGGTACTTTTCGTTTAGAAGGTAAAACTGCTTATGAATCTGTAAAAATGGCGTTAGAAGTAGGATTTCGTCATATTGATACCGCGCAAATTTATGGTAACGAAGAGCAAGTTGGTCAAGCCATTAAAGACAGTAATATTCCCAGAGATGAGTTATTTATTACTACCAAAGTATGGAACAATAAACTCAATAAAAACGACTTTATCGCAAGTGTAGAAAAATCATTAGAAAAGTTACAAGTTGACTCGGTTGATTTATTGCTAGTTCACTGGCCTGCACCATCAAACAATGAGCCTATGAGCGAATACCTGACTGAGCTACTAAAAGCTAAAAAGTTAGGGTTAACCAAACATATAGGTGTATCAAACTTCACTATTGCGAACTTAAAAGAAGCGATGCAAACGTTAGACTCGCGTGAAATATTTACTAACCAAGTAGAAGTGCATCCCTATTTAACCAATACCAAACTGCGCGCCTTTTGTGCTCAACATGACATACATGTAACAGCCTATATGCCGTTTGTGGTTGGTAAAGTGTTAAACGATCAAACCATAATAGATATTGCTAATAAACACGATGCAACGCCAGCGCAAGTGGTTATTGCATGGGAAAATGCGAATGGCATGACCACAATTCCATCATCGACCAAGCGTAAAAACTTAGAAGATAACTTTAACGACAAGGTAAAACTTGATGATGAAGATATAGCGCGAATTGATGGCCTTGATTGCAACGACCGCCAAGCAACGCCTGACTTTGCACCGCAGTGGGATCAATAAGCCAAAACCAAAAGAGGTGCAGTTGAGCTGCACCTTTATTTTTTTAACAAGGAACACCTATGTTAACGGTAATTGCCACACTATCGAGTGAAAATAGCGATGCAGAGCGCCTCTTAACCGAGCTCGAAAACTTACAACAGTCCTCGCGCCAAGAAGTAGGCTGCCTGCGTTACGAGCTATCAGTTAAAAACGATGCTGCGCAAACTATCTATTTAGTGAGTGAGCAATGGGCGTCTAATGAGCATTTCGAAGCCCATAAAAACGCACCACACTTTAAAGCCTTTGGTGATGCAGTCGGTACATTTATTACCTCTACTAATATTGATGTGTATAAAACCATTGGTTAGCAGCACAAAGCTAATGCCCAAGTAGGGGCTGTAACTTACAGCTCCCTTTTTAAATGTCATTTCCAAATATCACTTCTTGCAGCTGCTTTCTTAAACCCAAAGAT
>NZ_JBQKUL010000085.1:0-6307 GCF_054968565.1 Pseudoalteromonas sp. G5_S1_54_S4
CTTTGCCATTTATCAGTTTGAACTAAGCAAATCTTAAGTTAACAAAATTACCATAAAGCCATACTCATAAGAGGTGTCTTTATGAAAAAGCATTACATTCTTTCTAAGGTAAGTTAAGTGTACAAAATTATCAATTTTTTAAACCAAATTAAGCTCACAACTAATCAATTAGTGATTTATACCTGCGTATACATCACTTTAGTTTTGAATTTCCCATTTTTAAGTAAAATAACGACAGTGGTTACAGCCCTTGAATCTTACAATCTTTTTTTCTTACTGTCTGTCCCTGTTTTTTTATTGGCATTGTCTATTTTCGTTCAATGCTTTTTATCCTTTCGATGGATAACAAAACCACTACTCATCTTATTGGTTTTATTGTCGTCTGTTCTTTTTTATAGCACTGTGACATACGGTATAGTTTTTGATTATGGCATGATCCAAAATACAGTTGAAACGGATACGGCTGAAGCATTTTCTTATTTTAACTTCTCCGCAATATTGTTCTTTCTATTTTTTGGAGTAATACCTTCACTTCTTATTGCCAACGTTCAATTGACCTATAGTTCTTTTGTCGGGGAATTGCTCGCACGGATAAAATTACTTAGCGGCAGTGTCGGTGTAATATTTCTAATTGCAATAGTATTTTATTCAAACTATGCATCTGTTGGCCGAAATAATCGCGATTTAGTGGGCTATCTAACGCCATATGCCTTGATTGATTCAACAGTAAAATATGTTCGAAAAAACTATTTGTATCCTCCGTTAAAATTCAGCCTGTTAGACACGTCTCCAACCATTAAAAATGATGATAGTAACAAAAGTATTACTGTTTTAGTGCTAGGTGAAACAGCAAGATCCCAAAATTTTTCTTTAAATGGTTATGAAAAGCAGACCAATAGCCTAACTAAAGACTTAGGCGTTGTTTCATTTAAAGATGTTACCTCCTGTGGAACAGCAACCGCGGTATCTGTACCTTGTATGTTTTCAAGGTTAAACAAAAACAACTACGAGAAAAGAGTGGCGGTAGCACAACAAAATGCCGTTGATTTAATTCACTTGGCAGGAGCTGAAGTGTATTGGATCAGCAATAATAATGGTAGCTGCAAAGGCGTTTGCTCAAGGGTAAAAACGGAGCAGATTTCTACTAATAGTAAAAATCCATTATGTGATGATGAGTACTGTTTCGATGAAGTTCTGGTTGACGAATTAAGAAAGAAACTTCATTCATTGAAAAGCGACAATACACTAATAGTACTTCATATGATCGGCTCTCATGGACCAACTTACTACCGACGCTACCCCAAAGATAAACGAGTATTTTCTCCTGACTGTCAACGTAGTGATATCCAAAATTGTAGTCAAGAGGAACTGGTTAATACCTACAACAACACTATTGCTTATACTGATTTAGTCTTGTCAGAAATCATCACAGAACTTGCAGCATTGAGCAATGAGAACAATATCAAAACATCAATGATTTATGTTTCTGATCACGGTGAATCTTTGGGCGAAAGTGGCGTGTATTTACATGGTTTACCTTACGCATTTGCACCAGAAGAACAAACAAAAGTGCCATTGATTTATTGGGGGGATAAATTACATCACAAAGCCAAGTTAGATTGTTTAAATAAAATTAGTGAACAGCCTATATCTCATGACAACGTATTCGATATTTTACTTGCTGAAATGCAAGTAAAGTCAAAAGTTTATCAACCTAAAAACAACCCTTTTAATCATTGTACTAATGGTGTTTCCGTAGCAAATGCAAAGTCACCAACAATTTCTCAAGGAGTAAACTAATCCGTGTTTGATAGTGAAAACAAGCCTAAAGGTTTTAATCGAGTTTATCTCGCAACATTAAATTCAACTAGAGCGTTCAAATGGCTCCTAAGGAATGAAGCCGCATTCAGACAAGAGTTACTGTTGCTCATATTGTCGATCCCCGTAACTTTCTTGTTCAATATTACACTGAAAGAGCAACTCATACTTATCATTGCGGTACTGTTCATTATGTTTACCGAGATAGTAAATACTGCAATAGAGGCAGTCGTTGACCGTATTGGTTTCGAAATACACCCACTGTCAGGTTTAGCGAAAGATTTAGGGTCTGCCGCAGTATTAGTGAGTATAGTGATTGCTATATGTATTTGGTTGGTAGTTCTTTTTTAATGACATACTCACATAGAGGAATTTTATATGAACAAACAATTTAACGATGCTCTGATAAAAGTACCTCAATTAACAATAGGGTTTTGGATAATAAAAATACTCGCGACTACGTTAGGTGAAACAGGTGGTGATGCTGTTTCAATGTCAATGAATTTGGGCTATTTAGTTGGAACTGTAATCTTTATGTCCTTTTTTATTGCTGCTGTTATTATGCAAGTAAAATCTACAAAATTTAGCCCGTTTATTTATTGGATCACTATTATTGCATCAACGACAGTGGGGACAACACTTGCTGATTTTGCCGATAGATCGTTGGGAATTGGGTATTTAGGAGGTTCAACTCTATTAGCTACTCTCTTAATTATTACATTGGCTATTTGGTATAGAACAATTGGAAGTATCAGTGTTTCTTCTATTGACAACCCTAAAGCTGAATCGTTTTACTGGTTAACCATTATGTTTTCTCAAACACTTGGGACTGCACTGGGAGACTGGACTGCTGATACTGCTGGATTGGGTTATATTGGAGCTGCATATATTTTCAGTACAGGCTTAGGAATTGTATTAACCCTATATATGTTCACTAAAGTATCTAGAACAATGTTATTTTGGCTTGCATTTGTTTTGACTCGTCCCTTAGGCGCGGTTGTTGGTGACTTTTTAGACAAGCCTGTTGCGCACGGTGGTTTGGAATTGAGTAGATATTCAGCTACCGCGACACTACTGTTTGTAATAGTAGTTTTGATCATACTTCTACCTCAACGACCTGCTTTAAAACAACATTAATGTCTAATTATCAGTTTTAATTAAGCAATTCTTAAGTTTAACCTAATACAGTAAACATCGTGTTATTCACTAAAAAGAATTGCGATGTTTACTTCTATCTACAGCTTTATCAGACCATTCCTACTATTCTCTGTTTCTGTCATGCTATTCCTAACCTTAGTACGAACAGGGTTGGCTATCTGGCAATTAGATAGATTTAATGACTTAAATAGTATATGGAGCCTAATCACAAATGGCTTTCGTATAGACTTAAGTAGCGTAGGTTACTTATGCGCCATCCCGGCGTTATTGCACCCTTGGGTGTCAAAAACTAGATTTCAAGAATATTGGTCATTAGTTTTGCGAATTTGGTTTCTGATCTGCTTTATGGGCATATTGTTTTTTGAATTAGCAACTCCCGCATTTATCAATGAATACGGCTTTAGACCAAACAGGCTATTTATTGAATATCTAGCTTATCCTGATGAAGTGTCTAAAATGCTGGTGAATGGTCATTTGATAACAATATTGATAGTGTTTGCTCTATTGCTATTTCCTGTTAAAAAAATATGGCAGTTTACTGATCACGTAGTCTCTAACAAAGTAAAAGAAGATAACGCAGCAATCGGAAGTAGGCTGGTTTCTTGTTTGATGCTTTTTGTAATAATTGCTTTATCTGCACGAGGGACATTAGGCCACAGACCAATCAATCCTGCCTTAGTGTACTTTTCCACTGACCCACTAGTTAATTCACTTACATTAAATTCGACCTACAGTGTTGCTTATGCGCTTAATCAATTCGGTGATGAAAAAAATGCAGCTAAGTTGTATGGCAAGATGGAAGATGATCGAGTTATTGAGCTAGTTCGTCAGGAGTCAAAACAACCTTTAGACAGCTTCAAAAACGATAACTTACCCACTTTAAGTAAACGCTCTCCGAGCTTTAAGGGACAACCAAAAAACTTGGTAATAATCTTAGAAGAAAGCTTAGGTGCCCAATATGTATCATCTCTTGGTGGAATCCCGCTAACACCTGAAATTGATAAATTAAATCAAAAAGGCTGGGCATTTAAACGATTGTACGCAACAGGCACTCGCTCCGTTAGAGGTATTGAAGCAGTTATAACTGGCTTTACTCCAACGCCCTCTAGGGCAGTTGTTAAGTTAGATAAATCGCAAAAGGACTTCTTTACTATTGCATCTCTGCTCAAAGAAAATGGTTATGAGGCTCAATTCATTTATGGTGGAGAAAGTCATTTCGACAACATGAAAAGCTTCTTTCTAGGAAACGGCTTTACTGACATTGTTGACTTTAATGATATTGAAAACCCACAATTTGTAGCGTCTTGGGGGGCAAGCGATGGTGATTTGTTTAATCAAGCTGATATTGAATTAACTAAGCTTCATAACGAAGGAAAACCATTTTTTAGTTTCATATTTACGTCAAGTAACCATGATCCATTTGAAATACCTGACGGTATTGTTTCACCAATTCAATACACTGCTGAACAATTACAACAATATGATGACAAAGAATTACTGCGCCATAAAGCCATACAATATGCAGACTATGCCTTAGGACAATTTATTGCAAAAGCAAAAGCGCAAGACTATTGGGAAAATACTATATTCCTCGTTGTTGCCGACCATGATGCGAGAGCAATGGGCAAAGATCTTGTTCCCATTAACAATTTCCACATTCCGGGTGTGATTCTAAACTCAGGTAAAGGACCCACTTTAGATCAACGAATAGTCAGTCAAATCGATTTAGCACCAACACTTTTGTCATTAATGGGTATAGAGAATATTTCACCAATGTTAGGTCAAGACCTAACAGATCCAACGGCTTCTAATAGAGCTATGATGCAGTATGCAGAGAATTTTGCTTATATGGTTAATGATGAAGTAACCATCCTTCAGCCAAGTAAAGCACCTTTGAACTTTCAATATAATTATGAACTCAACACACTATCACCAATAGATGTTAATCATGATACTTCAGAAATTGCATTGGCCCATGTATTGTGGGGAAGTTTGGCGTATAAAAACTATTGGTATTCTCAGCAGGGAAAATAATACTCAACGATAAGTTTAATCAAAAATGAGATGGTGAACATCTGTAGTCGCAATTAGTTTTAAGATGTAATATTGCGGTCGAAAGACCGAAAATGGCACAGAGCTGTCATTCGGCTCTGAGCTGGCACATTTTTGCCCCAAAATGAGTTAACGTAAATCCTCTAATGGCAGCTTTGAGCGAAGCAGGCATTCAACGTGTTAATGAATAAATAATCAATTCTCGTTATGTAATATAATTAGCTTCTCGTTAAAATTTTCATAAACATTTAAGTTGCTAATTTTAAAGCTATTTTTTATGCGTATTCTCGTAATGTAATTTTACCCGTTCTCGAATAAGTAAATTCACGGTTATAGGAGAGTCTAAACAATTGTAATTCCTTTAGGCTATGTGTAAGTTATTAATAATTAAATTAATAAAAATCGTATTTTGATAATTCTGGAAATTGACACATTGAGTGTTAACGGGAATTCTCGGTAATACGCTGTTAGAGCTATCCAGAGGTTAGGCATGCAAAAAATTATTCAAGGAATATCTGACGGTTCTATTTTGCATTTAGATTTAATTGAGGAAATAGGTGAGCACTCAGAAAGGGTAACGATCAATACCTATCCAGACCCTGATCTTATTCGACATGATAGATTCTCACTTAAAGAATACTTTCTAGAAGATGATATTGATTTATCGACAGATTATTCGTTCATTATGAATGCTAACCTAGAGGATTACGGCTTTGTTATCGATGGTGATTTACATACTGATTTAGGAGACGAACGAGGTTTAAGCTATGAGATTGAAGAGGTAAATGAACGTCAAAGAAAAGTAACTTTGAGAGGTATCCTACAGGGAGATTACTCTGATATTGACATGGATGCCGAAGCAGATATCTGCATAACAGGCTTATTAAAAAGCGATTATGTAAATTTAAGCCTCTACAAAGAATTGGCTATTGACGCATATTTATTAGAATCTGAAAATAATATAAAAATGGCTTTTTTTACGTACTTTTCCGCAATGGAAGCAATTATTCGCAGTAAACTTGATGTAATTCAGCTGAAGATTCATACAGAACTTCATGATGCACTAGAGCACTTAGCACTAGATTTAAAAGTTAAAATTGTTGCGAAAGAATCATTTGCTACGGACGATCTAAAACAAGTGCCAATCTGGGGAGAGTTTCAAGGCTTATTACGTGAAGTAAAAAAAATACGAAACCTAATTGCACACGGAAAGTTAGAGAATGAAATTACGTAAGCGCGCAATTAAACCCACATACCAATATTAATGCTACCTATGCAT
>NZ_JBQKUL010000086.1:0-6014 GCF_054968565.1 Pseudoalteromonas sp. G5_S1_54_S4
GTCATTGGACTATACCCGCGCCTCACAGCCCGCAGCTCGTAACCTTTAACCTTTAACCTTTAACCTTTAACCTTTAACCTTTAACCTTTAACCTTTAACCTCTAAATAATATAAAAAAAGGAGCATTGCTACTCCTTTTTAAATTTTACTTAGGTTTATTTAATATCAAACCGGTCGGCGTTCATCACTTTTACCCATGCGGCAACAAAGTCATGTACAAAACGGGTTTTGTTATCGTCTTGAGCATAAAACTCTGCCAATGCACGGAGTATTGAGTTTGAACCAAACACTAAATCAACCCGCGTAGCCGTGTACTTAGTTTTACCACTAGCGCGGTCAACTATGTTGTACTCGCCTTTAGCTGCAGGTTCCCAGCGGTTGTTCATGTCGGTTAAATTAACAAAAAAGTCGTTACTGAGTACGCCTACCTTGTCGGTAAATACACCATGTTCACTATTGCCATAGTTAGTGCCTAGTACGCGCATACCGCCTAGTAATACGCTCATTTCTGGTGCGGTTAGCCCCATTAATTGGCTGCGCTCCAGTAATAGCTCCTCGGCGGATACAGCGTAGTCTTTTTTCAACCAATTTCTAAAACCGTCATGAATTGGTTCTAATGGCTCAAATGACTCTGCGTCGGTCATATCATCAGTTGCATCGCCACGCCCTGGGGCAAATGGTACGGTTACATCAACCCCGGCCTTTTTAGCAGCTTGCTCTACTGCAGCGGTGCCGCCAAGTACAATTAAATCAGCCATACTAACAGGCTTAGTTAAGCTCGCTTGCAGTGTTTCAAGTGCGCTAAGTACCTTGGCTAAACGCGCAGGTTCGTTACCTTGCCAGTTATTTTGCGGAGCAAGGCGAATACGGGCGCCATTAGCACCACCACGATGATCGGAGCCTCTGTAAGTACGTGCACTGTCCCATGCGGTATTAATTAAGTCGGTTTCACTTAATCCACAATTAAGTAGCTTCGCTTTTAAATCGGTTATTTCAGCGTCGCTTAGGGTGTAATCAACTGCAGGAATAGGATCTTGCCAAATTAAATCTTCGCTTGGTACATCGGCGCCCAAATAACGTGATTTTGGCCCTAAATCACGGTGGGTTAACTTAAACCATGCGCGGGCAAATACGTCAGTAAAGTACTCAAAATCGTCATTAAAACGCTCAATAATTTTACGGTACGCTGGGTCGAGCTTCATTGCCATGTCGGCATCGGTCATTATTGGGTTTAAACGAATCGAAGGGTCTTCCACATCAACGGGTTTATCTTCTTCTTTAATATTAACCGGCTCCCACTGATGAGCCCCTGCAGGGCTTTTGGTTAGCTCCCACTCGTAATTAAGCAGCAGTTTACAATAACCGTTGTCCCATTTAGTTGGGTGGGTTGTCCATGCGCCTTCAATACCTGAGGTCATGGTATCGCGGCCAATGCCACGGGTTTTATGGTTATTCCAGCCAAGGCCTTGCTCGTGCACATCGGCGGCTTCTGGCTCTGGGCCTAAGTTTTCTTCTTTGCCGTTACCATGCGTTTTACCTACTGTATGGCCACCGACCGTTAGCGCTGCGGTTTCTTCATCGTTCATTGCCATACGTGCAAAGGTTTCGCGCACTTGTTCTGCGGTTTTAAGTGGGTCAGGTTTACCATTTACCCCTTCTGGGTTTACGTAAATTAAACCCATTTGCACTGCCGCTAATGGGTTTTCCATGGTATCGGGTTTATCAACGTGGGTATATCGCTCATCACTTGGCGCAAGCCATTCTTTTTCTGCGCCCCAATAAACGTCTTTTTCGGGATGCCAAATATCTTCACGGCCACCGGCAAAACCAAAGGTTTTTAATCCCATTGATTCGTACGCCATATTACCGGCTAAAATAATTAAATCGGCCCATGAAAGCTTGTTGCCATATTTCTTTTTAATTGGCCATAATAAACGGCGCGCTTTATCTAGGTTGGCATTATCTGGCCACGAATTAAGTGGTGCAAAACGTTGATTACCGGTACCACCACCGCCTCGACCATCAGCTAAACGGTACGAGCCCGCAGAGTGCCATGCCATACGGATCATCAGGCCTCCATAGTGCCCCCAATCAGCTGGCCACCAAGGTTGGCTTTGAGTCATTAAATCTTTTAAATCGGTTTTAAGTGCTTCTAGGTCGAGTGAATTAAAAGCGTCGGCGTAATTAAAGTCGCTGTCGTAGGGGTTGCTTTTGCTATCGTGCTGATGAAGAATGTCTAAATTAAGTGAGTTTGGCCACCAATCTGTATTGGTGTTTTCGGTTGTAGTATTGCTGCCGTGCATAACTGGGCATTTACCCGCTTTATGATTATCCATATTGAGCTCCTTTTTAAGTATAAATAAAAACGCCCATGCTTACTGCTTTTGGTATTCACCAATTGGGAGCGCTGTTATTTTATTGCCATTAAATGAATGACGTTTATGGTCTCTGCTTATTCAATATACGTGTAGCTGCTTTGATACGCTAGGGCAAAGTAATGCTTTAAAACGATTACTCTCATTTATAAATATGATGATGCTGCCAATGTTTGTGCTTAGCGTAAATAAATATCAAAACTTTTTATAAAATAGATGATCGTTATTAAAAATAGCCACGTAATGTACGGTGAAGGGTTTGAAAGTGACTTAGGTTTTCTTAAGTGCACAGTGGAATACCCCCCTTCGCCATGAAATTATAGTTATAAAAGGTGTATAAGTTACTTATGCACCTTTATTTCTTTCTTATTTTTATCTATTTGAATTTAGTTAAGTAAAAATTCAGGTAGGCAAACTTACAATAGCACCTATCTCCTATTGTTCCCTTGATATGTTGATGTAGTTTTTTCCAGCCCAACTTGGGCTGGATTTTTTTTGCCTGTAATAAAAGATTTTTGAGTTAATTCCAGCTTCCCTATCCTCACCCTAGTACCAATGATGTGCGCATGTTAAAGTTAACAAAGCGATTAACTAATTTTTTAACTAGGCATATCAATGCGTTTTTATTTTTTACTATTTATTGTATTTATTGGTGTTTTTTCATCTGCGGTGCAAGCTGCTGATAAAAACACCGCAGCACTCAACGAGCAACAACAGCGTGAATTAGCACAGCTAGAAGCCCCTTTGTACAAACCATTACTTGAACGTTATATTCTCGACGAATTAAAGTCGGTTCGCCAAGATCAACAAAAACTGCGTGAAGACGTGACCAAACAAGTTACGCATGCACAGTTAGACACCGCCGATCGGGCGCTTACCTACACCACAGATACCATTAATAATGTATTTTTTATAATTACCGCCACCGCGTCTATTTTGGTATTAGTGGGCTGGAACTCGTTACGTGATGTAAAGAACAAAGTAGAAGATATAGTAAACACCCGAGTTAGTGTTATTACTGATGAGTATGAAGATCGCTTGAAAATATTAGAAGAAAAACTGCGAGTTCGCTCTGAAGAAATACTCAGTAACCAAGAACGCATATCAATCACTAATGAAGTTCATTCGTTATGGATGCGAGCCAACCTTGAAAGTGATATTGCGAATAAAATTGAAATATTCGATGAAATTTTAAAACGTAAACCAGAAGATGTAGAAGCCATTGCCTACAAAGCGGATGCTTTATTAGAATTAAATGAGACTGAGCAAGCTATTGAGCTTTGTAATCAAGCAATTGATATAGATAGCGACTATGGTTACGCATACTGGCAGCGCGCCTGTGCGTATGCTTTAACGCATGAGCATGCAGATGCTCTAGCCGATATAAAAATGTCGCTTGAATACTCACCCAACTTACGAAACGAGCTACTTCATGAAAGTGCCTTTGCCAGTCTGCATGATAACGACAGCTTTAATGCGATAGTTTCAAACGAAGCCTAAACTTCGTAGCCTACAGGGAGGGTGGTAAAAAGCGTGAGCAGAACGCGAAAGTTTTGCTCAGTTTTTACTTATTATTACAAGGATGTAAGCCAGTAGAATAACTTAGGCGCAGTTATCGACCCCACTAGGTTAGAAGCTCGCGCCGCAATTAAACTGCCTCTAGATTAAATAAATATCAATCCATAAAGGTCAATAGAGCTTAGCGTTTAAAGTATAAGTCTATTGACTTAGTAAGCAGCTCGTCGAGCTGCTCTTCAAAGTCTTCTATGTTGATTTCAAAATGATTTAAATACGCTTTAGCCTGCACTTGAGATAAGTTGCGGTTTTTAACGCTGTATTGCCGCTCATCTTTTTGCTTATCGTATCGAGGTAAAAATAATAACTGCGCATAATAAGGCGACTTAATATGCTTGTTCGCAAAGCGACAAAAGTCTTCAATGTGGTCTGCGCCCTCAGGGCCTAAACAGCCAGGCTCTACACGATACATTACACGAATTTTTTTCTCGTCACTTAGCTGCATAATTAATAATTACCTAAAAAATAATACCCTAACCACTTTGCCATCTTTAATTTGATAGCTTGAAATAAGCTCTGAACGTTTATCTATCACGTTCGGATCGTTAGAGCAGGTTTCTGATAGCTCATGGTCAATCACAATGTCACCATGCACAATACGCTTAATAGGTGATGAGTGAAGACACTTTAGCTTTTTAAACATAATGCCATAACGCGCAATTAATTTTTCTTTACCTTTAAATAATAGCTCATTCGGGAAAATATAAAACTCAACATCTTCATCATACATACGAATAAATTCTTCAATGTTACGCGCGTTGTAAGCTTTAACTAATTGCTCGATAACAGCAAGTGACTCACGAGACTGTTTTGCTTTGGCTTGTTGCCTTGCTGTAAGTGCCTCTTTTGCTTGCGTCACTGCTTGCTCAGCCTCGACGACCGCTTGTGCTTTATCTACTTTACTTTTAGGCTGTTCAACCGGCTTCGTTGATTCGCTGCCAAGTACTTTAGAATCATCTGCAGTCACTTTCTTTATATCGGGTTGTTTAGGTATGTTAGCCTCTTGAGTTAACGTATCAAGTACATCTTGTTGCGGCTGTACTTTTTCTGGCTGTGTCAGTTCGGCATTGTTTGATGATGCCGATTGCTCTATGGCATGACAGTTTAATGTGAAAGCGGCGAATAAACACACATATATAATGAATGAAGGTTTCATGGTTTTCCTAAGTACAAAGACAAAATGCAATTAACGCGCAACATAGCAAATTTTACCCTCATGAGATAGTTATTATAGCGTTATAGCTTGCTACCAATACTGCTCAACCGTAATATGCCCCGGCTCTTTTCGACGATTACGCTTATAGTTTTGAGCCACTAATAACTCACTGGTATCTTTAACCATTTGCGGATTACCACACAACATAAACTGCGCATTATTGGGAGTAGCACACAGCCCCACATGTTCAGATAGCGCGTTATTTTTTATCACTGTGGTTATTCGCCCAGCTAAACCTTGTAAAGGCTCCTCACGGCTAACTACTGGCACATAATTAAGCTGCCCTGTATGAGCCTTTAATAACTTATTAATTAGCTCCTGATAGCTTAAATCGCTATTTAGGCGAACCCCATGCACTAAGTTGATATGTTTGTATTTTTGCCATACCTCACTTTGCTGCAATATAGATAAAAACGGGCCAATAGCGGTGCCGGTGCTAAGCATCCAAAGTTGTTCACTCGCTGGCACTTCGTCAAGGGTAAAAAAACCGCTAGCACGGCGCTCTATTAGTACAGTGTCACCTGGGGTTAGTTGTGCTAAATGCGATGACAATTGGCCATCGACTACATTAATTAAATAAAATTCTAAATTTGGATCATCTGGTGCGTTAACATACGAGTAAGCCCGAGCAATACGTTTTTCACCGTCCATAACAGAGAGCTTTGTAAATTGCCCTGCTTTAAACGGTTCTACATCGGCGTTAACCGTTAAGCTAAATAACGATTCATTCCACCATTTAACTGACTTTACTGTGGCATCAATCCAATTAGACATAATTACTCCAGAGTGTAAAACGTGTTTTAGCTATCAGCTATCAGCTATCAGCTATCAGCTATCAGCTATCAGCT
>NZ_JBQKUL010000087.1:0-5845 GCF_054968565.1 Pseudoalteromonas sp. G5_S1_54_S4
AATGAGAGGGGAAGAGATCGGGCAAAAGACGCTCGACCAGGAACGTCATGCAATCCAGGCAATGATGCAGCACCTCACCCACAAGCTCGATGTTAAAGCCCACCTACCTAGCGTCAAATCTGACTACCAGCAAATACTGACCTCTCGCAGCTACACCACGCAACAAGTGGCAATGGTGGCCGAAGCACAACGCGATATGAATTCACTCTCGACACAAATCGCCCATGCCGCGGGGTTACGTGGTCACGAACTGCTGACACTGAGACGCATCGAGGAACGAGATCCAAGTTCACGCCCTGCACTGGCCGAAAAGTTCCAAGGCCGTGAGGGAGAGCGTTACACCGTCAAAGGTAAGGGCGGTTTAGTCCGTGAGGTTTGCATTCCTAAGCACCTAGCTCAACAACTGGAAGCAAGACGGCTCGAATCCCCCATCAAAGTCACAGATAGAACGGTTCACTATGCACAGCACTATGACATCAATGGCGGTAAAAAGTGGTCTTCCTCATTCACGCTGGCTTCAAATCGCGCCCTTGGTTGGTCTACTGGCGCTCATGGTTTACGTCATAGCTACGCCCAAGAACGTATGCACGAACTGCAAAGCGCAGGCATGAACCGCAACCTTGCGCTTGAAGTTGTCTCTCAGGAAATGGGGCACTTTAGGCCAGAAATTACGGAGACTTATTTACGATGAAATGCCCTAACTGTGATCAACATATCGAAATTGAGGACTGGCAAGAACCTGAGCCGTTTCCTTGCGAGGAATGCGGGGAGTTGCTTTGCCTAATAACCGATGAAAGCACCTACCGAGGCGCTACTGATACTCGTTTGATTATTTGGGATGGTGAAGAATGAACTGGCGCATATCCTTGTTTTTACTGCTTCTCGCAGCACTTGGGACAGGTTACTGGTGGTTAGATGGTGTCATGGCCACTCAAGCATGGGCTGTGGCCACTGATGAAAAATGGCGTATTGCCGGAACAGGTTGGGAAACGCTGAAACACGCATGGCCGGTTGCGGTTGCAGGCACACTCATCGGTGGAGGGATCGTTTTTGTGTTTATGGGCTACTTGTACATGACCGCAACTGATGCCGATCACGAAAATGAAATAGCCCGTATAAACACCCATAAAGCTCTCTCAGACGAAAACGCAGCGCAGGCTCAAATCCGTGCGGATAAATCCATAAAAGCCGACAGGGAAGCGCTGAGAGCGCAAGAAAGGCAACTAGAGGAGCGAGAAGAACGCTTAAAACGCCTTGAAACCGAAGCGGTTAAACGCGTTCAGTTAGCTGAGGAACGAGCAAACGAGGCTCAAAAACAAGTTGAACAAGCCAACCTCACCGCCAACGATGCAGAGAGGCGCAGACAGAATGCAACTGCCGCAGCAGCACGCAGAAAACGCCAAGCGGAACGTCTAAAACAGGAAGCAACAAATGAAACCAACGCAGATCAAAACTAAGCAGATTCAATACAATGGCGAGAATGGCTATTTCTTAACGAACGATGAGGCAAACCGACTGTTTGAGATTGTACGCTCTGCCGAAGAACGTACAAACGAAGCCGAGAAAGCTGCACACAAGGCCAAAACCAAGCAGGAAAGGGCCTCAAACGCATTCAGAAGGATTAAATCGAAAGGATCTCAATCTGAGTCGGCTTAAACTCAAAATGCTCTCCAGAGGCCATACAGCGATTTATTTGATAATCGGTCATTGCCTCATCGAGATCATCCGATACCCCGCATAGAACATCTTGCCGTTTATAAAGCTCGTGGCCGTATGTGTGAAAATCCGCTCGGTCACAGACACACCAAACCGCCCCATAGCGGTCATCAATCAATTTGAATCCAATTACGTCCATTTATTTTTTCTCATCCATTCGTGATGCTATCCAGTACAGGGCAAACAAGGCCAGTATTGTAATGCCTAAACCGGATAGCCAAATCGTTAAAGTCATGCTCACTCCTACGCTCACTGTGGACAACGGTGGACGGGCAAGCCGCCCACACGTTGACACACAGTCGCTATTTCAGATCACAGGTTAACCAACTATGCGCTCCGCGCTCAATAAGTTTTATTTTTTTAAGTGGAATGGGAGTCAAGTGACCGTGGAATACCGAGGAAGCGTAGCGACTGAGGATATGCCGCGAAAGCACTTGATACCCATGAAACGACCAAGCCTTTAGCTCAGGAGTTAGGCAAGAAAGGGAGCTTGCGACCGTTGGCCTAGCTCCCGAGCCCTCGGCGGCAAGAGCGGGGTGTCCAGAGGGGCAGCGCCCCTTTGGGCCTAGCGCAGCGATAATCACTTTCTCGCCCTTGGGCGAGGCATTCTTGGGGTATGCCGGAGCGAGCGCAGCGAGGGGAAGGGCCGGCAGGGGCAACGCCCCTAAGAGGGGTTAGCACTCTGAAAATTTTTTCAAAAAAAGTTATTAAATTTTTACCCACAGGGTAAAAATCAATTATCCATAAAAAAAAGCCATAAAATGCGGCTTGTAGCCATGTTTTTAAGGTTATCCACTGTTTTTTTTCTTTGTAAATAAAAGATCTTTCTTGTTTGTAAAGATCTCTTGTTTATAGGTGTTTTACAGCCCTTTGTTTTAAAGGTGTGCAGCGTTTTAAGGTGTACGGATTGATGGTTGATAAGAGCTTTAAGGTGTACGGATTGATGGTTCTTATGGTGTACGGATTGATGGTAATATCCACAAATAGGTGTACATGACAATATTCATTGCCACCAACTTCCTAATGGTGTACATTTAAAATAAAAAATACACCGTACCGCCGGAGTTATTATTTTTAGAGGGTTACAAGCCTACGGTGTACGGATTGATGGTTCTTGTTTTTATGTATATGTGTAGGGGTTGATGGTGGTGTTTTATGAATAACTTAACGGTAACAAAATCCAATAATTTGCTAGATGCGAGTTATAGATTAAATGCCCAAGCACAAAAATTTTTACTTTGCTGTATAGCAAAGGTTAACCCTGAAGATCGACCTAGAAAAACCATGACTATCACAGCAAGCCAATTTGCAGAGTTAATGGGTATAGACCTAAAAATAGCTTACAGAGACTTATATGATGCGGCTGATTCTCTCTTTAATTCTTCTATAATTCTAAAAGAGGACAATGAAGATATTGAGCTTGTATGGATACAGAAAAAGGCTAAAAAAATCAAAGGTGAAGGTCAGGTTACAATCACTTGGTCTGATGATGTTTTAAAATATTTAACCCAACTAAGCTCTAAATTCAAATCATATCAATTACGCCAGATAGCTAACTTGGATTCAGCTCACGCTATACGCCTTTATGAAATACTTATTAGATTTGAAGATACTGGTTGGCGAGAAATGCGAGTAGAAGATTTTAAAATAGCAATGGGAGTCACTGGTAAATACATTCAATATAAAGAGTTAAATAGACGAGTGTTATCACCAGCAATAAAACAAATTAATAAGCACAGTAATTTAACTGTAACTCTAACCCCTAAAAAAAGAGGTCTAAAAATATATAAGTTAAGATTTGATTTTACTGTAGATGATCAAATGGAGTTACCATTAAATGACTAAACTCACCAGAGATGATGTTTACAACTCAGGAGGCCGTGTATATGAAATTGAAAATTTCAAAGATGGTTACAGAGTGAAAGTTACCGACAAGGATGGGGTTGTTCATTACTTGCCTGAAAATTGTGATATTGATTTTTATGATACAAAAGAGTGGGCTGCAAATATGATGATGAATATTGCATCCGTTGTTTCATGTTCGGTGATGACCATTTTACCTAACGATCTTAATACTGATGAGTGGTATTCACGTATACAAGTAAGAGGTCCTTTGAAAAGATGAGAGGATTTACGGTTTCAATTTTCATTCAATGCTCTGAAAGGTTCAGAGTATTTTTTTATGCAAAAATCAACAGTTCCTTCACCTTGAGAGACAAGAAACATAACGGCTCCAACACAGTCCTTAATATCAACATCGTTTATTTCTAATTCATCACTGAGAAAATTAAGATAACGCTCTACTTCCAAGTAAAGTTCAGATCTATCCAAACCATTTTCTTTGCAAAAGTACAACGCAGATAAACGTAAATATTTATAGTTGTATTTGGCAATGTAATTACCGTCAGGATTGTAAGGGTAAATACGCCCGTTCATCTACTAAGCCGCGCCCAATAATTTCAGTTTCTCTTGAGCGACTTCAACATAGGCATTCTCTAGCGCCTCTCTCATATCCCCGTCAGGAATATCAACTCCATTTGCTATGATATTTCTCAGTTGCTCTATTGTTGCGCCTTCTAAAGCGCCTTCAACGTATTTTGTAATATTCATCTAAACTCTTTTCCCTGCATCTTTGTAAGCTTCTGATTTATCTCTTTTACCTATGGCAACAACAAGAATTGACACTTTTTCATCCTGTACTTGATATATCAGGCGGTACCCAGCTTGGCGAAGCTTTATTTTGTAACAGTCTGGCAATTCTCTTAGGCGGTTCGCTTCAACTCTCGGTTGCTTTAAAACTTCTGCCAGTTTCTTTTTAAACTGCTCTCTTACCGTCGCTCCGAGCTTGTGCCATTCTTTGAGCGCACGGGGATCAAATTCTAACTCATAGGTCATCTAGCGAGACCTTCACCCCAGTTTTCTGCTCCGCCAAACGGGCTTTTGCAACAGCAATCAATGCTTCATCTTCACTGGTTAACAACACAGATTTAAACGGCAAGGCTTCTCTTTGCGCCACATACTCCAACGTCTGTCTTAATAACTCAGACGGGGTTACACCAAGTTTCTCTAATGCAGCAAAGGAACGTGTCTTTAATTCATCATCGACTCGAATATTAATCGTACCCATAACACACCTGTAATTACAATCGTATTTACACCAATTGTAACTCACCTATGCTAAATCGCAAGGGCTATTATCCGATAAGGCTTGTTTTCGAGCAGTCGCCAAAACCATTTTAAGCCCCCATTGGACATCAGAAGCATGGTGTCCAATGGGGGCTTTTTGGGTCTGTGCAGACCCTCATAGACTCTGGGCTAAACTCGCTTTGCTCGCAGACCCCAGAGTCTCTGAGGGTTTTGGCATTTGGCGCAATATTTGAAAAGCTATCACTTTTCAAATATACTGAACCTGAAACTATAGAGTAGTGCCTTTAGCACTCCTGCTACACCGGATACAGGTGAAACGATCCGAGACCGCCTAGCGGTATCTGAAACCCAACAGCCCAAATAGGAGATTAATCTGATGCGATACAGCCCAAAACGCCACCTAGCCAGTGCAAAGGCCAGTGACTCATCCCACTTTAAACACGATGCGGTATAGGCTAAATAGGTCTGAACCTTCGCTCCTTAAGCGTAAATCAGGCTAACAGGCATTCAGTTGTCGCTGTCGTTCCTAAGAACGATTGTAAAATTACTTACAGCAAGGTTTTTTATGTCTGAATTCGATGCAGATGCAGAAGTGGCGCGCCTTAAAGCGCACACCAAAGCGAGACGGAAACGTAATTATTCACGCCGCATTTCCAAACTGGACAAGTACAAGGGCGAGATTATGAGTATGCACCGCGCTGGCGCGTCAGGTGCAGAGTTGCAACGGTGGCTGAAAGAAAAGCGGATCAGCTGCGCTTTGACTACGGTTCTTAGGTACGTACAACGGAATGGGTAAGTTTGCAAAGGCTGAGACTCAGGCCGCTTCCGTCATCAATGCACTACAGCGCTCAGGTGCCATTCAATCTCTCCGTACCGCAGATAATTACCGTCAGGCACTGACGCAAGTTTGCCGCTTTGTGAAAAGCGAGCGCCTAGGTTCTCTACGTGATTTAACGCCAGAGCAAGCGATTTCATACCTTGA
>NZ_JBQKUL010000088.1:0-5678 GCF_054968565.1 Pseudoalteromonas sp. G5_S1_54_S4
CGTGTATACCCAACACTCAATAACTTAAAGCTTTTACATCGCTATTCTGGTTTTCAGTCTTTAACAGAGCTGCAAGCATCGGTGTTAGAACTTGTTAAGCAATACGGCTCTATTAAAGTGGGTCAGTTAGTTAGCTTTTTAAAAGCAACTGCCGGTGAGCTACTTGCTACAGTGCTACGCTTATTATCACTAGGGCAGTTATTTGCCGACTTAACTACAAATGAAATATCAATAGAAACAGCAATTTGGTCTAACAATGTTTAATGATGAATTTAACCAGCCATTACCAAAAGTAGAGACCAAACTACCTCAAAATTACGCCAAAGATTTACAAGCCCTTCCTGAAAAAATTAAAAATACAACATTTGCTAAGCTTAAATATATTCAATGGCTTGAGGCTAATATTCAAGGCGGTTGGACACAAAAAAACCTTGAGCCTTTATTAAAAGTAATACCCGAAGTTGAGGGAGAAAAAAAGCCCAGCTGGAGAACAGCAGCACGATGGTATAGCGCTTATACCAATGCAGATAAAAATATCATGGCGCTAATACCAAGCCATCAAAAAAAGGGTAACAGGGAGCGCGATACAGCCACCGATAAGTTTTTCGAAAAAGCACTTGAGCGTTATTTAGTAAAAGAAAAACCTTCGGTGGCTTCGGCTTACAAGTATTACGCAGACTTAGTTATCATTGAAAACGACAGTGTTGTAGGCAGTGTTTTAAAGCCTTTAACATATAAAGCATTTAAAAACAGAGTAGATAACTTACCACAATACGAGGTGATGGTTGCTCGTTATGGCAAGCGCCTTGCTGATATTGCTTTTAATAAAGTGGAAGGGCATACACGGCCTACCCGAGTACTTGAAAAAGTTGAAATTGACCATACACCGCTAGACCTTATTTTATTAGATGATGAACTGCATATTCCACTTGGTCGGCCAACACTTACCATATTAATAGATGTGTATAGCCACTGTATTGTTGGCTACTATTTTAGCTTCAGTGCGCCTAGCTACGATGCAGTAAGGCGAGCAATGCTAAATGCAATGAAACCTAAAAATGAAGTGGCAAAGCTATACCCTGATACAGTAAATGAGTGGAAGTGTGCAGGTAAAATTGAAACACTAGTTGTTGATAACGGCGCTGAATTTTGGAGTAACAGCCTTGAACTAGCTTGTGAAGAAATAGGCATTAATACTCAATATAACCCTGTTGCAAAGCCGTGGTTAAAACCGTTTGTAGAACGTATGTTCGGCACAATAAATACTGAATTATTAGACCCTGTGCCAGGTAAAACCTTTTCTAACATTTTACAAAAGCATGAATACAATCCCAAAAAAGATGCAATCATGCGGTTTACAACCTTTATGCAGTTATTTCATAAATGGGTAGTAGACGTTTACCATCAAGATGCCGACAGTCGCTTTAAGTACATACCAAGCCAATTATGGGATCAAGGCTTTAGTTCGTTACCACCAACAATGCTGAGTGATGCTGACCTTCAACAGCTAGATGTTGTGCTCAGTATTTCAATTCACCCTAAACTTCGAAAGGGGGGAGTATGGCTGGAAAACTTAAGGTACGACTGCACGGAGCTGTCTAATTACAGAAAGCAATTTAGTCACAACGTATCTCATAAGGTTTTAGTTAAGTTAAACCCCGAAGATATTTCTTATGTATACGTATACCTCGATAAGCTAGAGCATTACATAAAAGTACCATGCATAGACCCAAACGGTTACACCCAAAATTTAAGTTTGAATCAGCATAAAATAAACATACGCATCCACCGCGACTTTATTTCGGGCTCTATCGATAATGTCGGCTTAGCAAAAGCGCGTATGTTTATTCATAATAAAATTCAAAACGAGTTTGAAGCGTTAAAAAATGCGCCAAAACACTCAAAAGTAAGAGGCGGTAAAGCGCTAGCTAAGCATCAAAATGTCAGTAGTGATTCACAAAAATCAATAACTCAGTGCAAACCCATAGAGCCCAAAAAGGTCACACCTAAAGAGCAGCCAACTGATAGCTGGGATGACTTTATCTCAGATCTAGATGGGTTTTAATTATGCTGACCGATAAACAAAAAGAAAAGCTTAATGAGTTTCGTGATGTATTTATTGAATACCCAATAATAACCACGGTATTTAACGACTTCGACAGATTAAGACTTGGTAAAGGGTTAGCGGGCGAAAAGCCCTGCATGCTTTTAAATGGCGATACAGGCACAGGTAAAACAGCACTGATCAAGCAATATAAAGAACGTCACTTACCGCAATTTATTAATGGTGTTATGAACCATCCTGTATTAGTAAGCCGCATACCTAGCAATCCGACACTAGAATCTACTTTAGCTGAGCTTCTTAAAGACTTAGGGCAAGTAGGCAGCACAGAGCGTAAACTACGAATAAACGGTACACGCTTAACGACATCATTAATAAAATGCCTAAAAACGTGTGGCACAGAGCTTATAATTATTGATGAGTTTCAAGAGCTAATTGAGCATAACCAAGGTAAAAAGCGCCGCGAAATTGCTAACAGGTTAAAATACATTAACGATGAAGAGGGTGTATCAATTGTCTTGGTAGGTATGCCGTGGGCAGAAAAAATAGCAGACGAGCCCCAGTGGTCATCGCGTTTATTAGTAAGGCGGCAGCTGCCTTATTTTAAATTATCAGAAAACCCAAAGCATTTTGTGCAGTTAATAATTGGCCTAGCCAACCGTATGCCATTTACCGAAAAGCCAAATCTAAGTGAGCAAGCAACAGTGTTTGCTTTGTTCTCCTTATCAAAAGGTTGCTTTAGAACACTCAAATACTTTTTAGATGATGCCGTACTTTACGCATTAATGGACAACGCAAAAACCCTCACGACCAAACACTTGGTTAAAGCATTTGATGTACTCTTTCCTAATATTCCAAATTTATTTACCTTGCCTGTTGCAGAAATAACAGCAAGTGAAGTCGATCGCTATTCACTATACAAACCTGAAAGCGCCCAAGATGAAGATCCGTTCATAGCGACTAAATTTACTGACCGAATGCCTATTAGTCAGTTGTTGAGGAAGTAGAAGAAAGTGACATTTAGTAAAATGAATAATCGTCATCATACGAGCTTGTTATTTCATCAAAATAATCTGCTTTATCGTACTGCTCAACTAGTAAGTTTAAATTGGCTCTTCTACTACTTGGAGCTGAATTTATCATTGCTTTTAAAGTTGTTAGGGCATTTTGGATATTATTATGCTTGTGATAAAGGTCTTCTATTAAATGAGAAAATTCAATTTCCTGGGCATACAGAGATAAAGTACCTACCCACCAATCTTTTACTGCCAACTCAGTTATGTCTATTTCTCTATTTTGTTTTAACTCAGTAGAAGCTAAATGTTCTTGAAATCGGAAATGCCCAAATGAATAGTTTTTACTTATAGGGTCGCGGATCAATATATTACAAGGGTCAATTAGTTCTTCTACACACTTTTCAATAAGTGAAGCTTCGTAGTGGTTTGATAGGCTCTTGTTCAAACGTGATATAATTCTTTCCTTGGATAAACTCCTTAAATTATCTTGTTGCATTGAGAATGCTAATTTTCGAGCAACCCGTATTAAGTTCTGACTTTTCTGTGACTGTCGGTCGATTCTTTTGTGCTTATCGTATTCTCCGGTTAGAAGTAAAAGCCTTTCATCATAAATTTCATACTCAGATTTTGGTGTTTTTACGCCATTCTCAGTGAGTGAACAGGTAATTGTTGCAAGAAGTGGAGTTTTTATATGTTCGTATAAATTATTTTTTTTGACTTCTTCTACAAGTTTAGCTGCAAGGGTTTTATTGTTCATCCATCCTAAAATAAAGCTCTCAAGTTGATCTTCTGTAAAAGGTAGGAGAGTTATTCCTAGGAAGTCAATTTTATTCAAATAGCTTACACAATCTCTACTTGAGATTATTAATTGGGCTTTAGGAAATTTAGCTTTAAAATCTGTGATAGCTGGAATGATTTCGTGAACTTGGGTATATATTTCATCTAATCCATCAAGGATTAATGTTAAGTTTGGTGGAAGAGCAATTTGCGCTTCAGATATCATTTCAAGCGTGGGTTCAAACCCTTTACTCATTAAGATTACTTTTAAAAGTAGTTGACTCTTTAAAAACTCCCTAGATTCTGCGCTTACGATTATTTCTTGAAGTCTTTCAACTAATTTATTAAGAGGTATATAAATACTAATATTGTCAGAGTGGTCTTTTAATTGTGTAGCGTAAGCTTGTAAAGTAGTAGTTTTACCAACGCCAGCACCGCCATATACAGCTATATCTTTCCGGCTCTCAAAGATGTCATGTGGTGATATTGAAACGCGATCATCAGCTTTACCTTTATTACTATAATTAAACCAACGTGATACTGGTGAGTCAGCTCTAATTAACCTTTCAAGGAACATTAGTGCTTCTTCAGTTTCTTTTAAGAAGTCTTTTATTTTTAGAGATCTGCCTTTAGTGTTATGAAGTGCTTCCACTCCTGTTATATAAGAGTTTTTGTATGAATTCAGTTGTAGCTTTAGAGTTTGATTGAAAGTGAAATTATAACTCGGAATAGGAGCTAGCTTAACCTTTAGCTGATCTCGTTTTTCTTTTTGAGATGCTATCTGTTGAAATAATCCATTAATTTTTTCTATTTGAGAGTTAATAGAAGAAAATTGAGAACCAGCTAAAAGCTCAAAATTTTTCTGGTTAAAATTACTTTCAACTCGTGCTTTAATTTTAGTTAGTAGCTCTTTTACTTGGTTGATTTCTTGTTTACTTAATTTTTTTGTGTAAGAAGAGTTAGCTGGACTGCAAGCTGCTTGAAGATCATTAATTATTTGACTTAAAGAGATTGAGCACTCACTTAAAGTACTTTCTATTTCAGAGTACTTTTGGATATTTTTTGTATTTTCCTTTGATTTATATTTGGTTTGCATCAAAGTAAAATTTTGTTCAATTTTATCAATCTCTTCAGAAAAGAGATTGATTTGAAAGTTTGCTGAGAAAAACTTGTGTTCAATTTTTATTTTTTCCCAAACATTTACATCTTCTATTTTGATTTCAGAAGTATAGATATCAACGTCAATATGAAAGAGCGCATTGCTATCAACAGACCCTACAAAAAAACTTAAGTCACTGTAATAATTATTTAGAACGTTACCGCTTTTTGCATTCAATGCATTTAATAATTCGTTATTTATTAGGTGCTCATTGCAAGTTTTACTTAATTTATCCTCAATAGTTGTTAAAAGCTTTAATAGGCCTGGCTTAAACTCTTTTATCATATCTATTATTTTTGGGCCATCTAATAACTCAACCGTTGGTTGAAGGCCGAATAATTGGCTACCAACCTCTTCTATAAATCTACTTTTAGCTGGTTCAGGGCATGCGATATAAACCTCATTGGCGTTTAATATTTCGCCAGAAATCGTAGTGATAGTACCTGAGACACATTGTCTAAGTTGATGTAATAGCTGTGAGAATTTTGCGCTTTCAGATGCATTTTGAATAGCTCCAATCTTTTTTGATTGTATGTAGGTGACTCTAGGCTTTGTTCGTGGAGGGATAACCATTTGCGCAATTAGATCTTTACCTCGTTCTAATGGTCCTCCGTTGAAGTCAACACGGTTATATCCCATTGATTCAAAAAGTGGCTTAACAATA
>NZ_JBQKUL010000089.1:0-5350 GCF_054968565.1 Pseudoalteromonas sp. G5_S1_54_S4
TGTGAATAAGGTGTAATCGTAAATTGAAGAAAGTCGCTGGTTATATATGTTTAGTTTTGTCCTTTGCTGTATGGGGTGTAATCGCTTTACTTCCATTCGTTGATATATCAAAAGGTGAAGTAGCCGCAGTTACAACATTCCTGATTATATCCGGAGAGGTTTTGTTTTTAGTTTCTATTGCACTATTAGGTAAGGAAGCTTGGGAGCATATAAAGGCAATTTTTAAGCGCAGCAAATAATTCACATAACAAGTCATTCAAAAGGACAAAAAACAGTTGGTTTTTGCTCCTTCGTCGCTTATTTTAACCAACTATTTTTAGCCTCTTAACGAGGCGTTAACCCCTAAGGAAGTATCGTGAAACTATCACTAATGGCAGCAATATCGAAGAATGGAGTCATCGGAAATGGCCCAGATATTCCATGGAGTGCCAAAGGGGAACAATTACTGTTTAAGGCGATTACCTATAATCAATGGCTTTTGGTAGGTCGAAAGACTTTCGAATCTATGGGAGCTTTACCCAATCGAAAGTATGCCGTTGTAACTCGTTCAAGCTTCACATCAAATGAAGAGAATGTATTGGTATTTCCATCTATCGAAGATGCGCTAAACCAATTAGAGAAAATAACGGATCATGTGATTGTGTCTGGTGGTGGTGAAATATACAAAAGCCTGATCGATAAAGCTGATACTTTACACATATCAACAATCGACATTGAGCCAGAAGGTGATATTTATTTTCCAGAAATCCCCAGTAATTTTAGGCCAGTTTTTAGTCAAGACTTCGTGTCTAACATAAATTATAGTTACCAAATCTGGCAAAAGGGTTAACAAGTGGCAGCAACGGACTGTCAAACCTGTCACTTTTTGTGCTTGTGCACAAAAACCGCCAGTTTTGCCAGCCGCTGTGCCAGGCGTTAGCCATACAAGGGGAGTTTGTGAAATCATCGAGACTACAGAAGTACCTTATTCTCGCTTTCAGAAAATCAATACTTCCAGCTTTTTTTGTTCTTGCGGCTCTAGCTATTGGTGGGTATTTCAAAGCTTTAAATCGTGACAGTGTCGACTTATCACCAGAGAATATAGAAAGGATATTAGAAGCTTTGCCCATAGCATATTTGTGCGTTTATCTATTAGTCTTTTGCGCTAAGATGTGGGACTACTACATTAATGATGGCTTCGTTAAAGACGAAGAAATAAAGTAGAGTATGGCTAACAAGTTAATTAAACAATGGACGCAAAACAGCAGGCTTGCGCTCATTCTTCGCTTAGTTTAGCCTGCTATTTTCCGCTGTTTATTAAGGCGTTATATTCCATGGAGAACGCATGACAAAGGATGAAATTCCGACCATTGCTAAGGAAAGCTTATCGGATCTCTTGGGGGAGCCGGGAGGCATCCTTTACAGCAGCCATGAAACATTGAAACCCGGTAGTGTTTATTTGCTTGGATTTAATCCGGGTGGTAGTAATGGGGCGCCACTTAGTGAAAGTGTGCGGTCAATGTTGTCATACAGTGACAACGCTTACCTTGACGAAAGCTGGAGCAATGGTAATGGCGAATGGGAGCCTGGAAAATCTCCACTCCAACAAAGAATTCAGTGGTTACTCAACGAAATCGGGTTGGAGACTTCTGACGTCTGCGCTAGCAACCTGATTTTTCTCCAAAGCCGAGCAGCTAGCGACATAAGTTTTTCATTAGCCAAAAGGTGTTGGCCGGTTCACAAGGCCATTCTTGAGGTGGTAGAGCCCAAGCTAATCATTGCGTTCGGAAACTCTGTTGATTCCCCATATGGGTATTTGCACGCAATGTTTGGGGGGAAAGAAGAGTGTATGCCGTCGGGTCATGGAAACTGGCGGTTGAAAGGCTTTCATTGTCATATCAATGATCGGCCCGTCTACGTGGCAGGCTTGCCGCACCTCAGCCGGTATTCTCCTGAGGGGAAGCCCCAACTAGTGCGGTGGTTAGCTGACCATCTGTGAATATAACAATCGGCTGCACAGCGACCGATTTTCCGCCGCTACGCGGCTCCAAACCGGCGCGTGAGCCGGGCGTTATAACTCACCACACTGTAGAGTGTAAGGATGCACAAATGAACATAAACGCAACAGTTGCAGGTCAAATCATATTTATCAATTTCTTAGTTATGCTGTATTTAACTTTGAAATTTGCCAAAGGGAAGTCTGATAACTTACCACTTGTAGGGTTTTATACCTTCCTTCTAAGTTTTATTTTCTTTCCTGCTAGTTGGTTATATTGTTGGTACTGGTCAAAAAAGAAGCCTGAAGTAGCAAGTGAGTTATAACAAGCTAATTAATAAGGACAAAAAACAGTTGGCTGTTTTCGTTCCTCAACATTATAGCCAACAATTTTTTGCCCATTATTAGGGCGTTAGGCAAAACAAGGAGAAAGTAGATGGATCAAATCAAAAATCAAGTCGTTGCGGTCATTTTAGGTGTTGCTTTGGCTTATGCATCAATTGCTATTGCAGGCATTGGCGCAGCAGTAGCAATACCAGCTGATATTCTAAAACCTGTAGCTCAAATATCTGGCTTACTCGCTTTCACTCTTGTCGACTTGTTCACCATCGCGGTGCCGTTGGCGGCAGCATTTTTAGTGGTAGCTTTTGCCAGTAAGTTGGTAATTAGACAGCCAGACTTTACTTTTTACGTGTTGTTGCTCGCGCCTTTGGTGCTATTACAACTGTATTTTGTTGCGCAATCACAGCCTCAAGTGCTCAATAACATCATTACAACGCTTCCACGTTATCTGTTGTTGGCTGTGTGTTTTTACTTTTTGGTTCGCAGCAGTAAGCGGGCAAATGCCTAACAAGGCCAGTCAGCAACGGCCACTGCGTGGCCTGGACCTCAAACCCGCTGCGCGGCTTTTCGGCCGCTGCTGGCTGCGTTAGTGAGCAGGAGGCTTAACATGAATATTTGGTATATTTTAATAACTTTATCGAGTTTAGTTGGTTTGTTGGTCGCCAAGTATATGAGGCACAAATTATCAATTTTTGTTGCAGGTGCAGTGCCTTGGTTGGGCCTATTAGGTTCACTGTTATATACAGAGTATTTTGTGCCTTACCAAGGTGGTGGTGCTTCTATGTGGCCGGTCGCACAACTTTTCGGCGGAACTGCCGCTGCAGTAATAGGCGTTGTAGTGTTTTTCGTGGCTCGTAAGTTCATCTGGCCAATTAAAGATGCTCACTAACAAGTTCCTAAGTTCGCCGCAAAAAGCGCGGCAGGGACAAATGCTCGCTGGCTTCGCCAATGCGCTCGCATTTGCCTCTTGGCAAAGCGTTATGTGCTTAGGGCAATTTTGCGGCTCTATTCATTGTTTTCTCAGGCAATTTGTTATGGTTTTTCGGCAAGTTAGCATTGGTTATCCAAGTTCTTGGATCTCTCAGTCAATTGTGCAAACCAAGTTTCGTGAATTGCCTCATTTAGTTTTTGAGTCGGTACGCTATTGGTTTTGCTAGCTCAAATCGTTGCTAGTTTCAGTATTTTTGAAACGGATTTATTTGCTGAAACTTCGCTCTGAAAGTCTGTTTTTACAAAAGGTTTTGTTGGTGTTGAAAGGTCGCTTTCTTTGTCGTGAAAATTGCAGTGTTTCCTTTGGTTAACTTGCATTAAGTATTGGCTTTTAAGTGAATTTTTTAAGGTTTGCAAAGGTGTTTTTGTCATTTGGTCTTTGTTTTTTGGCAATCTTTAACTAAAAAACGTGTTGCACATAACAAGGCGCTAAAGAGGGACTGTAAACGCGTGGCGGTTTTAGTATAAATTGAGTTTTGTGATTAAGGTGGTTTATTTGGTGTTAGCGTAATGCGTTTCCAGCCCCTTAGCTTAGCGTTATACATCTAGAAGGAACTAAAAAATGAAAAAGGTTTTATTAACCACGCTAATCTTATTTTCAATTTCTACAACCTCAGCATTTGCAGAGGAAGCTTTTTCAGTGTCATCTAGGGACAGGGGAATTACAGCATTTGATTATGTTGTAACGGAAGTAGAACAGAGAGAAGGAATTTCAGTTTTGGATATTCCCAAGTTTCAAGAACGCTCAGCGCAAGCGTCCCGTTGGATGATGTGCGTCTATACTGAATTGGCAATGTCTAAAAACGCAAAATATTGGTCCAGTATTTACACAGACAACAGTGGAGATAAAGTTACCATTGTTTTTCCGCAATCAGATTCTTTACAAGACAAGGCGTTTACTGGGGTAGACTTTTTAGGTACTCAGCCCACAATCGCCCCGGTTGCGCGGTTTAAAGGGTTTTGTGGTCTTAAGTAACCAGATGTATAACAAAACGCTATTGTCACTCACTTCGTTCGCTGGGACGCAAACACGGGGCCGCTTCGCGATTATAGCCCCGCGTCTGCGCCCCAAAGCTTAGTGTTATAACTCACCACACTGTAGAGTGTAAGGATGCACAAATGAACATAAACGCAACAGTTGCAGGTCAAATCATATTTATCAATTTCTTAGTTATGCTGTATTTAACTTTGAAATTTGCCAAAGGGAAGTCTGATAACTTACCACTTGTAGGGTTTTATACCTTCCTTCTAAGTTTTATTTTCTTTCCTGCTAGTTGGTTATATTGTTGGTACTGGTCAAAAAAGAAGCCTGAAGTAGCAAGTGAGTTATAACAAGCTAATTAATAAGGACAAAAAACAGTTGGCTGTTTTCGTTCCTCAACATTATAGCCAACAATTTTTTGCCCATTATTAGGGCGTTAGGCATATCAGGAGGTTGAGTGCCCATTCGTACATTTGATTTCTGCGCACTTCAGTTTTTGAACTAGTGGCTGGAGAAAGAGGCAAACTATTGCGAGTCCCTGGCCTCCAGTGATGCGTCTTTACAGAGGGAATCGCTCGTTGCAGCAGGAGGGCATTTTCGAGTCGCTCGCAACCTGCCAAAAAAATACGACACTGATAGGGGGTTACAGAGATATGAGCCTGTCTTGGAGATATTGAACGATTTTGCCCCTGTAACCTTCGATAATGTAATAGATGTCGTCAACTATACGCGACAGCGTATTTCTTCCAAATATGGCCAGAGAAGTGTTCTATCGCTGACTACCAAATTTCTGTGGCTGAAAGTCAAAAGCCCTGTTCGTATATATGATCGGCAGGCACGAATTGCCTTAGGTACCTCAGAAGGGGATTATCTCGCATTCAATACTGCATTTACGACACGATATTCGGAGTGTCAGAAAGAAATTGAAAAAGCATGCCGCAATCTGATAAACGTAATTTCCTATACAGTAAGACCAAATTTGCAGCAAGAATCGCTGGAGAATTTAGTGTCATCCACGTGGTTTCGGGAACGAGTGCTAGATATTTACTTATGGAATAAAT
>NZ_JBQKUL010000090.1:0-5219 GCF_054968565.1 Pseudoalteromonas sp. G5_S1_54_S4
TGCAAACTTTTTAGTGCCCGCTTTATCGCTTGCAGCATACTTCTTCCCTTTGTATTTACATTAATACTGGGTAGCCCAGGCAAAAGAATATTAATTTTGCATTGCTGCAAAGTGCCGTGGCGCTCACTCGAAAGATCATTTATTTGAATCTCAACTTTACGAATATTCAAAGCATGTTTTGCCAATTGGCTTTTTATCAACTTCAAAAGCGACATCTTTTCACTTGCGTTAATTATCTTGTTTTTAACTGTAAGTTTTAGCTTCATGCAATTACACCTTTTAATAGTAACTATGTTGCAGGCATGACTGTAATCTACTAACTTAGTGGCAAAGGAAAAAGCTGATTATTTCTTACTTTAAAACAGGTATTTTCGAATGATTACCAACATCAACTACAATCACTTATATTATTTTTGGCAAGTAAGTAAGCACGGCAGTATTGCAGCGGCGAGTAAAATACTTAATTTAACGCCGCAAACGGTCAGCTCGCAAATTACTAACTTAGAGCAACGACTAGGAAAACCGCTATTTATTCGCCAAGGGCGGGGCCTACAGTTAACGGAGTTTGGCCATGTAACTCAGCAGTACACTAATGATATGTTTGCTATTGCTCACGAATGGCTAGAAACCACACAAGGTGATACCACGCAATACTCACGAACACTAAAGGTCGGTATTTCAGATGTGTTACCCAAATCACTGGTGTCGAAGTGGCTAGCGCCTTTAATTAATAACGACCGTATTACAAACTTGCACTGTATTGACGGCCAACAAGATGAACTGCTTGCGCAAATGGCGATTCATAAGCTCGACTTAGTGTTAGCTGATAAACTACTCGATACCACCTTGCCATTTAAGGCATTTTGCCATGAAATAGGTAAAAGCCAAATCGCTCTTTTTGGTAACGAAACATGGCATTCGCAGTTACATAAGCAGTTTCCGCAGTCTTTAAACAATAAGCCTCTAGTGCTCCCCGCAAAAGAAAGCCCCGTCGCGCGGGCTATTTATTATTGGCTGCAAGAGCAAGGCATTGAAATGACAATAGCTGGCCATGTTGACGACAGTGCATTAATGAAATCGTTAGGTGAGCAAGGGTTTGGCATATTCCCTGCGCCTATTTTGGTAAGAGCCGAGGTAGAGCGCCATTACGGCGTAAATTACATTGGTACAATCGATAATGTTTATCAGCATTATTATGCCTTTACACCCGACAGGCTCATTAAAGACAGTATTTATGATGAATTTATAAAGCATGCGCAAATGACGTAGATTTTAGTTAATCGCCTTAAGATTGACGGGCGTCGGGGTGCGGGTTACGGGTCTAAAACCTTACACTTCTCAAACTTCAAATAAATATATTAAAAATATCAACAAAGCGATAAAGAATACCGGAGTGAGCAAATAAAATATGATATTGGCTACTATTTTATTGTTATCTCTAAAGTTTAATACTTTTTGGCGTGCAGCAATCAAGGCTGGGAATGTAATAAACCCTTGGATACCGATAGCTAAAGTAATAGTAAGTTGCATGATAATAATTTGCCAGTATTGCTCTGGGTCATCAATTAACGATGCTTGTTGATAGTCGCTGCCTGTCGTTCCAAGCTGATGAGCAGTTCCTGTAATTAACCCTATAATAGGTGATATCAAAAAGAACAAAGCAACACTTAAGATTGTTTTATCAACTTTATCCCTTAATTTAACTATTTTCATAGCATCCTTGCCTTAAAGTTTATTATTTCAAAATATATTCGCAAGCAAGCCTGCGAACTTTAACCTTATCGAGTAAACATATTGATTGCCATTACAATTAATAAGCCGGCAAATATTTTTTTTATGGTTGAAACTGGCAAATAATGGGTAGCTTTAGCGCCGAGCGGCGCAGTAAACCATGAGGTGCATACAATACCCAATAAAGCGGGCAAATACACAAAGCCCGCAAATCCTTCTTTTAGGCTAAATAACTGGCTGCCTGAGCTGATATAACCCATTGATCCAAACAGTGCTATCACAATGCCTGAGGCCGAGGCACAGCCTATAGCTTTTTTCATATCAACAGAAAAAAACGTCAGTAGCGGCACTAATACTGCCCCGCCGCCAATACCTATCATGGCAGACAAGCCACCGGTTATGGTCGTATAAACGCTTAGTAACCCTTTGTTTGGTAATGGGCGCGCTATTGCTGAATCATTCTTACCAGAAAAAATCATTTTTAGTGCAATTAGCACCACGCTCACAGCAAATACCAAACGCACTACATGCTCAGGTAATAGAGCAGCTATAAAGCCACTAATAAGCGCACCAAAGGCAACGCATGCCATAACCCAAGGTGCAATATCCCAGGGTACATTGCCATTTTTATGATGCGCAATAGCCGACGAGGTCGAAGTAAATAAAATAGAGGCCAGCGAGGTCGCAATGGCAACCACCACTACTTGTTCAGGTGGCAAAGCATTAAAGTGCAGTAATATCATGCTGAGTATGGGCACAATCACCAGCCCGCCCCCTATTCCTAAAAGGCCTGCTAAAAAACCAACACCGCTACCTAATATGGCGCAGTATATAAATAACACTATTAAATCACTCATTCCTTTTGTCTCTTCTTATGTTGTGGAAAGTTCTGCGGCAGATGATCTGCTTAATAAAGCGCTTAAGCTCACCTAAGTTTATTCGAGTATATCAACAACCGTTTATGCAAATGGCACTTTAAGTGCCTATAAGCATTGAATAATACTCACGTTTTGTATGAATAAATCACAACACCCGTAAAAACATCTAGAGATCTAGACTTCCAAAGTGGGTTTTGTCTGAGTGGGAGCGTCTACTAGCCTAATTTATTCATTCAACTTTGTTAAAGAATGAATCTGGCTCATGTTTTACCTGAAATAATACCGTTTTTCTTCATGCCACATAGCGCGTATAAATTTATTAACTCTGCAAAGCACCATTACAGTTATCCCGTTAGTTTGGTTTTAACAGCGAGTAATGTGTCATTGATAAAAGCAGTAACAACTCAAATTGAAAGGATACGGCTATGAGCACTGATCTTACATTTACTATTAAAAGCACTAACTTGGATGAAAACTACCATCCATCAAATAACACACGTATTACGACCAATTTCGCTAATTTAGCAAGGGGTGAAAGCCGCCAACAAAACCTGCGTAATACCCTAAAAATGATCAACAACCGTTTTAATGCACTGGCCAGTTGGGATAACCCACAAGGGGATCGTTACGAGGTTGAGCTCGAGATCATTTCGGTCGATTTAGACATTGCAGGCAGTGGTCAGGCATTTCCGTCAATTGAGGTATTAAAAACCAATATTATTGACCGCCAAACTAACGAGCGAATTGAAGGCATTGTGGGTAATAACTTTTCATCGTATGTGCGCGACTACGACTTTAGCGTGTTACTACTTGAGCATAACAAAAGCAAACCGCAATTTAGTATTCCCGATAACTTTGGTGACTTACACGGCAAGTTGTTTAAATGCTTTGTAAACTCAAATACCTATAAACAGCATTTTAAAAAACCACCGGTTATTTGCTTAAGCGTGTCTGATAACAAAACCTATCAGCAAACCGAAAACTTACACCCCATTTTAGGCGTAGAGTATCAGCCTAATGAGTCGTCGTTAACTGAGCAATACTTTAAAAAAATGGGCTTACAAGTGCGCTACTTTATGCCACCAAACAGCGTTGCACCATTAGCGTTTTACTTTTTTGGTGACCTACTTAACGACTACAGCAACCTTGAATTAATTAGCACCATCAGCACCATGGAAACGTTTCAAAAAATTTATCGTCCAGAAATTTATAACGCCAACGCCGCCGCAGGTAGCCGTTATAAACCTAATTTAAAAAATGACGACCATTCGTTAACGCAAATTGTGTATGACCGCGCAGAGCGAGGTCAATTAGCGGTTGAGCAAGGCAAATTTACCGAGCAGCATTTTATTAAGCCTTATCAATCAGTGCTGCAGCAGTTCTCGGCGAGTATCGCTTAATCACACAACAAAATTAAAGGCGGCATTTATTATGAAAAAACTATTACCTACATCATCAGCAGGCAGCTTGCCAAAACCGTCATGGCTTGCTGAGCCCGAAACCTTATGGTCACCTTGGAAATTACAAGGCAGTGAGCTGGTAGATGGCAAACACGACGCCCTGCGTATTTCACTACACGAGCAACAAACCGCAGGCGTAGATATAGTCAGCGATGGCGAGCAAACCCGTCAGCACTTTGTAACCACCTTTATTGAGCACTTAAATGGCGTTGATTTTGAAAACCGTAAAACAGTTAAAATTCGCGACCGTTACGACGCCAGCGTACCCACAGTGGTTGGCCCTGTGTCTCGCACTAAATCGGTATTTGTTGAAGACGCTAAGTTTTTACGTCAGCAAACCAGCCAACCAATTAAATGGGCATTGCCAGGGCCAATGACCATGATCGACACCCTGTATGACGATCATTATAAAAGCCGTGAAAAACTAGCATGGGAATTTGCTAAAATACTCAACCAAGAAGCCAAAGAGCTAGAAGCCGCTGGGGTTGATATAATTCAATTTGATGAACCTGCTTTTAACGTGTTTTTTGACGAGGTAAACGACTGGGGCATAGCCTGCCTAGAGCGAGCCATTGAGGGGTTAAAATGCGAAACCGCCGTGCATATTTGCTACGGCTACGGCATTAAAGCCAACACCGATTGGAAGAAAACCCTTGGTACCGAGTGGCGACAATATGAAGAAGTATTTCCTAAGCTGCAAAAATCGAATATTGATATTATTTCGCTAGAATGCCAAAACTCACATGTACCTATAGAGCTACTCGAACTCGTACGCGGTAAAAAAATAATGGTGGGCGCAATCGATGTAGCCACCAATACTATAGAAACCCCTGAAGAGGTGGCCAAAACTCTACGCGAAGCACTTAAATATGTAGATGCCGACAAACTCTACCCATGCACCAACTGCGGCATGGCCCCCCTGCCCCGCAATATTGCAAACGGTAAGCTCAACGCCCTAAGCAAAGGCGCAGAGTTAGTACGTAACGAACTATTAGCAGCGAATGTCGCTTAATTTTTAGTTGCACCTACTTTAAAAAAGCCACACCTAAATATAAGTTAAAGTGTGGCTTTTTTAATCAAAATGTAACGGGGGTTTACAGTTAAATTATAAGGTTAAAGGCATAAGGTGTTAGGTTAAAGGTTTTAAGTT
>NZ_JBQKUL010000091.1:0-5115 GCF_054968565.1 Pseudoalteromonas sp. G5_S1_54_S4
CAATAGTCGGGCTTTTTTACGTCTGTAGGAAAGTGAAAATGCAGGTTCGAGGTGAAAGGTAAAAGGCATCAGGTAAAAGTAAAAGAATAAGCGCCTAATGCCGACTCTATACATTTGCTATATGGCTCTCTACCGCTGTGTGCACTACGACATCACCAGGCTCCAAATTGAGAAAGCCCGACTAGAAATAGTCGGGCTTTTTTACGTCTGCAGAAAAGTAAAAACGTAGGTGAAAGGTAAAAGGCATCAGGTAAAAGTAAAAGAATAAGCGCCTAAAGACTACTCTAACGCTGTGGACGACACCACGACATCTTGCAATAAAAGACCTGAGGATAAAGGCATTATGAAAATATATCCGTTTGGGGTAATACCAATCCGCAATAATACTCAATCATTTTGCGGGGCTAAACGTGTCGCTATCTGTGTTAAAAAATTCTCATTTAGAACAACTAAATAGCGAATTTTTTGCCTAGCTATCAACCCGTTTTTCCTGCCTCAAAATAGACCGCTTAATTAAGCGAATTGGTATAAGTCTGGATGATGAAGTGAAAAGTAAAGTTTAAAAACCGACTATGCTTGTGCGTAGTTTGATTTATTACCTAACCAGCGGTGAATAAGTGGGTCTATATGCTGAGGATATTGCTTAAGCATTTGTTGTGCGATGGGTCTTACTTGATTGAGTGTTTGTTTATCGCGTGTTAAATCAGCGATTTTGAATTCGGCTAAACCTGTTTGTTTAGTTCCAAGTACTTCACCTGGGCCGCGTATTTCTAAATCACGTTCTGCGATAACAAATCCATCGTTACTATCGCGCAGTACTCCTAATCGCTTCTGTGCAGTATGAGAAAGTGGCGCACGGTATAAAAGAACGCAATGCGATGCGGTTGCCCCACGTCCTACACGGCCTCGTAATTGGTGAAGCTGTGCTAAACCTAAGCGCTCTGGGTTTTCAATAATAATTAGGCTCGCATTGGGGACATCAACACCGACCTCGATCACGGTTGTTGCGACAAGTACATGAATGTTCCCCGTTTTAAACTCACTCATAATGGCTTGCTTTTCAGTGGCTTTCATTCTCCCATGGACTAAACCAATATTAAGTTCATGTAAGGCTTCTTTTAATTGTAAAGCACTGTCTTCAGCTGCTTGGCATTGTAATACTTCAGACTCGTCTATAAGAGTACATACCCAGTAAACTTGTCGACCTTGTTCATTACAGGCAAGTTTCACTCGACTAATGATGTCATCTCTGCGGGTATCAGGGATGGCAACAGTGGTAATTGGTGTTCTTCCTGGTGGTAATTCGTCGATCACTGAGGTTTCTAAATCGGCATAAGCAGTCATCGCGAGCGTACGTGGTATAGGTGTTGCTGTCATTACTAGTTGATGTGGATAACAATCACCAAAGCGCCCTTTTTCACGCAGTGATAAACGTTGATGAACCCCAAAGCGATGTTGCTCATCAATAATGATAAGTACGAGATTGTTAAATTTTACTTCATCTTGAAATAAAGCATGGGTACCCACAATCATCTGCGCTTCACCAGAGGCGATCATTGCAAGTGTATTAATGCGCTCTTTTCCTTTAGTTTTACCGCCTAACCAAGTAACGGTTATTCCAAGACTTTCAAACCAGCTAGAAAAGTTGATTCCATGTTGCTCTGATAAAATTTCAGTCGGCGCCATTAATGCAACTTGATAGCCTTGTGCTATCGCAGTTAAGGCGCTCAGGGCTGCGACTAGTGTTTTACCCGAGCCAACATCACCTTGAACTAATCGCATCATAGGGTACGCATTTTGTAAATCTGCTTTAATTTCTGATACCACACGACTTTGTGCGTTGGTTGGCGCAAAGGGTAATTGCGCCAAAAACTGTCCCTCTAATGAATTAGTAGGCTCAAGTGCAACGGCTTTAACTTGCTGTCCCTGTTCTCTTACTTTTAATAAACTGAGATTTTGAGCCAACAACTCTTCAAAAACGAGCCGTTGTTGTGCTGGGTGAGTCCCTTGTTCAAGTGCAATGATATCAACGTCATTGGGGGGGCGGTGTAGTAATAATAATGCATCGCTTAACCCAAGTTGCGATGGTTGCCATTGTTGAGGTAGTAGCTCTTCTACTGCGTATTTTTGAAGCAATTCTATTGCCTGTTCACTCAACGCCCTGATAGAGAGTTGCTTTAACCCCTCGGTTGTTGAATAGACTGGCGTAAGTGTTGATGATGTAGGTTGTTGCTCAAAAGTGTCGCTAATACTGTATTCTGGGTGGTTCATTTCAAAGCCAACACGTCCGCGACGTATTTCGCCAAAACAGCGAATTATTTTACCCGTGCTAAATGCGTTTTTTTGTGCTGCGGTAAAATTAAAAAATCGTAGAGTTAACCTACCTGTCCCATCATTTATTTGGCAAACCAGCATACGCCGCTTACCAAAGGTAATTTGGCTTGTTTCAATGGTTGCTTGAACCGTTACATGGCTATGTGCGGTGAGCTCACTAATAGCATAAATACGCGTTCTGTCTTCATACCTTAGCGGTAAATGAAAAAGCATATCTTGTACTGTGGTGATGCCTAGCTTTAAAAGTCGTTCAGCAATTTTAGGGCCTACGCCTTTAAGTTCTGTGATTGGGTATTGGCTTAAGCTAGGTTTAGACAAAGTAGGCTCAATTATTGTTATTTAGTGAGTTAAGTGTACTTATACACTGTATATGCATCAAGTATGTTTTAATGCCTGCCAAAATTGTTCATCCGCAACGATTTCGCCATGCTCATCAAGTGCGGGATAAGGTAAGTTCTTTTGCTTACACTGCCTTGCAATAATTGGGTGGCAGCCTTCAAAATACATTGGATGTTTTATTTCTTCACTCAGCATATTTCTATTATATAACCCAGCTAACTCACGTTGACGTTGTGCTTCGAATAAGATTAATGCTGCTGCAACGGATACATTTAACGATTGCACCATGCCTTGCATTGGAATAATAATGTTTTGATCTGCATATTTGAGCGCTTTTTCTGAGATCCCCGTTTTTTCTTGGCCGACAATAATTGCAGTGGGTTTAGTGTAATCAATTTCTCTAAAATCGACGGCATCTTCACTTAAATGAGTTGCCAAAATTTGTACATCGGGGTTATGAGCACGGATACTGGCTGCGGCATCATCTATATTTTTGTGAAGGTGTGTGTCTAACCAGTTCTTACTGCCACCTGAGGTATTATTGGTTAGCCACTTTTGCTTTTCTGGCCAGACTGCATGCACATGATGGCAACCAACAGCATCGGCCGTTCTGACTATGGCAGATAAGTTATGGTGTTTATGTACGTCTTCTAAACACACGGTAAGATCGGTTTGACGACGTGAAAGTACACTTTCAATTCTTTGATAACGAGTTTGCTGCATGGGAGTCCTCTTTTTCGGCAAATTATACGAGATTTTTCACCTTAAGGCACCACTGTTCGGCTAATCGGGTTTTGTAATGAGATAAGGGTTTCGGTTGACTGAATAGCTTCTATTGCTTGTATTTTATTGATCAACACATCTTGTAGATGATCGATCGAGCGAGTCATTACTTTAATAAAAATACTGTAATTACCGGTGGTGTAATATGCTTCAACAACCTCTTCTAATGATTCAAGCTTAATCAGAGTTTGTGGGTAGTCTCTGGCATTATTTAAATTAATGCCGATAAAACAACATACATCGTAGCCAAGCTGTTTGGTATTAATGGTTAATTGGGTACCTGTAATGATCCCCGCTTGTTTCATTTTTTCAATTCGCACATGAATTGTTCCTGCACTGACACCGAAACGCTTTGCTAATTCAGCATAGGGTGTACGTGCATTATCCATTAATGCATGCAGAATCTGTTTGTCTAGATTATCGATTTGATAATTTTCCATAGGTTTAGTTGCTTTGTATTGTTGTATTTAATGTTTTTATACCATTTTTTTAATGATTTTAATATCGTAAAGCTATTTTTGTTATGGGTTATTGAATTAAACCGTTTAATTGTTACGATAACCATATTGAAGCGCTACTAAGCGCTGAGTCGCCAATACAATAACTGGGAATGAGGCCAATTATTATGAGTTCACACTATGTGCAGCAGCAGCAGCAAATAAGTAAAGTTAAACAATTTTTTTCACAGCAATTAGAGCAAAAGTTAGGCTTAATTGAAGTACAGGCACCTATTTTAGCTAAAGTAGGTGACGGTACTCAGGATAACTTAAGTGGACACGAGAACGCTGTTGCGGTGAATGTTAAAGCCATTAAAGATAGCCGTTATGAAGTCGTGCATTCGTTAGCAAAGTGGAAACGTAAAACTTTGGGCGAGTATGGTTTCTCTAAAGGTGAAGGAATTTACACGCAAATGAAAGCGTTGCGACCTGATGAAGATTCATTAAGTCCAATCCATTCTGTGTATGTTGATCAGTGGGATTGGGAACAAGTTATTTGTGAAAGTACGCAGCGTTCTTTATCTACTTTGAAGCAAACGGTTGAAACTATTTACCAAGGTATTAAAGCTACTGAGAAATATGTTAGTGACAGCTTTGGTTTAACACCATTTTTACCCACAGAGATTACTTTTGTACATAGTGAAGCATTACGTAAAATGTACCCAGATTTTACAGCCAAGCAGCGTGAAAAGGCGATTACTCAAGAATATGGCGCTGTATTTTTAATTGGTATTGGGGGAGCATTGAGTGATGGCAAAATTCATGATGTGAGAGCGCCAGATTACGACGATTGGTCAACCCCGACATGCGAGCAGTACATGGGATTAAATGGTGATATTTTAGTATGGAACCCAGTGCTTGAAGACGCTTTCGAAATCTCATCGATGGGAATTCGTGTAAGCCCTGAAGTATTGCAAACTCAATTAAGTATTACGGGAGACGAAGACCGTTTAGAGTTTGACTGGCATAAGGCATTGCTAGAAAGTAAGCTTCCACAGACAATTGGCGGTGGTATTGGTCAATCTCGTTTAGCGATGCTGTTATTACAAAAACAACATATAGGGCAAGTGCAGGTAGGTGTGTGGCCAGCGCAAACCTATACAAGTGTAGACGGTTTACTATAAAAAGTTGGGGCTGTTACTAACAGCCCCTTATTATTAAG
>NZ_JBQKUL010000092.1:0-4539 GCF_054968565.1 Pseudoalteromonas sp. G5_S1_54_S4
GCTTCATTATTCAAGAACCAAGCTAGAAAGCGTAAGACAGCATGAATATCAGAATCTTCACCGCCAACAGTGTTTCCCACAAACACCCAAAGTGGTTTTTCAATGTTGAACTCAGCTAACTGGTCTTTGTTTTTAGTGAACAAATATTGCTGTTGGTAGAAGCTGAGCAAACACGCGGTGAAGTACTCATAACGCCGCTTATCTTGCTTATCCTGCTCTGGGTTAAGGTTTAGGATTAACGACTCTTTCCCATAACCATCTTCGTAGAAAAATTTGTACGAGTAATCAAATAACACTGATTTGCCATACACTTCACGTGTAGCTTGAATGCGAGCGTCACGCTGCTCCTCAGTATCTAATTCCAATTGCGCTAACTGCTCTTCAGTTAACTTACCCAAAGCTGTCGTTTCAAACAGCATTTTGGCTTTTTTCTTTTTAATATCGTTTTCAACTGCTTCTACAGTATTTCCAGAAGAGACAGATTGACCAAACGTAGCAGAATACTCAAAGGCAAAGCCATCGCGGGTCAACTTGTCACGACGACGCATCCAAGCACCAGCAGCCGTACCTGTACCTTTATGACCTTCGTCAATTAGTACTAAGTTCTTACCTTCAAAGGCTTCAACCGCGACCGTTTTGTCGCCCATTTCATCTGCAAGTTTATTGATATCAATAACTTCAATCGTGCCTCTGAACGGTGTTGGCTTAGATTTATCAAACAACTGGATATGAGAAAAACCTGAGTCATACAGTTCATTCATATGCTGCTGTGACAAGCGCTCATCCGGTGTGAGCAGAATGATCTTGTCAGGGTAATGGCTGGTATTACCATTTTGAAAATAGTGCAAATACTGCAAAATATTGACGTGTAATAACAACGTCTTACCTGAACCCGTAGCATTCCAAAATGCCAGCTTGTTCAAATCATCCAAAATATACTGTCTAAACTGATTGGCTCTGTCTTTCGCTGTTTTACTGTTTTCTACATTGTAAGCTTCAAGCTCACGATTCAGGCCATTGAGCAGCTCTTGCTTGCGGTTGAAGTGCCAGTCGAGATAAATCTCTGTAAACAAGAGAGACAAGTACTGGAAATACTTCATATTCAGTACCGTATCTTCTTTACGGTTACGGTGCTGCGTGATCTGTTGCCAATGCTTAACAATGTTCAAGTCGTAGCGACGCAGCTCATCAAGGTCGATTAAATCGACCTCAAAGAGATAGTTACTCAATTCATGGAAGAACAAGCTTTGCCCATCTTCATGAATGCCTTCAAAACGGTCTTCGCCTAAACGTAGCTTTAAACCTTGCAAAGTACCATCTTTGAAAAAGCGAAACATAAAACGGTTAAGCACCAGTTGTTTATGGAAGCTTAATTTGCTATTGCTTTGTTTTTTTACTGCTTTGCCAGTAGACGCAGCTTTTTGTGGAGAACGGGCCATGCTTAAATCTCCTCAGCAAACATCAGGCTCAGGAATTCCGGCTCAATTTGACGGAGTTTTAAGCTACGTATCACATCGCCCTCATCATCATCTACAGTAAATGCCGTTGGCAAATTGTGGTCGCCATTAATGTAAATCACATCAAAGGTCTGCTCTTTGGCATACAGATCAAAGCGGTTAGCGTAATCATTAAGTTTTTCATAACCAATTTTGTCGCAATCTCGCCACACAATAAGGGTACGTTCACCACTTGGTAAAGTGCCTTCTACACGAACAAAGCCACGCTCGATATTCGATTCAATCGACTTAACATTTAAGCCAATTAGGAAATTGAAGGTTTCTACCAAGTCAATTGTTTTACGCTCGGTTGCGCCAGCAGAGTCAGCTGAAATATTCATTTCATAATCAAATGGCTTATGGAAGTTATCTGTATTTAGCAATGAACTCTTGCTTTCCTCTTGAAGCATATATTTTAATAAATAGTCAGCTGAAGCTTCGGGAGTCATCTGTTCAAACAGGTCAGCATTCTTCTTAGTCAAATAAATGTTGTTTAAGGTGTCTTCATAGCTTTCTATTTTTACAACTTTAGTAATGCTTGATTTGTTTCTCGTAACAGAAGGGCGACCATTTTTCCATTGAGATGCAAATAAACATTTAAGCATTCGTGGTTTTGTGATCAAATCAAAATACTCTCCTTGCTCAACAAGAATAGAGCGTCTTGTACCACCGTCCTCATCATTCATTACTACAACAGCGTGACCGGTACTTGCTGAACCAGAAAAATAATCCAAAACTAAGCTCTGCCTATTTGCTCCGGCTACTTTAAGACAGTCAACAACAGCCTTGTAAGATTTTGGAAATAAAAATAACCTTTCACGAGTAAACATAGATGACAGAAGATTGGTTCCATGCGAACCAGCAGCGTATGAAGCATCATCCCACCAAGTCCCTGGCAATTTGCCTTCATCATTAAGATAATTACGTCTATAAATTTCATACCGCTCTTTAGTTTTCTCATACTTAAGATGTGCAAGCTCTTTTCGCGCGCGCTCAATTCCCCATTTCCAAACTCTTTCGGTACCAGTTGAATCATTCGGTAAAACAACTATGGCAGATTCGGAGGTTGCTAAGTCATAATCCCACTCATTCTTAGCCTCGTTCCATACCATACTTGGGATCTCTAAACGTCCGTTTTGGACAATAATAGGATAATACTGTTTTGGTCTATCCTTTCGGCTTGAATCCGTACCTGTTTTTCTAAAATTCTCCCAAAGGAACTTTAAACCATTCTCATCAGTTTCATTGTAACGTTGGTTTTGCGAATCACTTCTTGGTAGACGACCGACTGATTTTACTTGCTCCGTCTTTCTATGGAAAATTGCGTACTCATGGTTAATTGAAAAACCAGAAACCGTTGATCGACCTTGAGGGTTATTGCGAATGGGTACTGTAGAGAGATGGTTTTCAGAACCAAAAATCTCATTATTAATCAATAAACTATTTTCTAACTCATAATCATCAATCGTAAATACCTGAGTTCCTGTATCACTTAATAATTGATAACCCTCAGTCACCCGATTCTCAATTAAGCAATTCCATGCACTATGTTTAAACCCATTTTTATATAATATTTCAGATGCATTTGTATTGTATGGCGGGTCGATATAAATTGAGTCTACTTTACCAGCATATTTATTTTTGATTAGCCGTAAAGAATGATAGTTATCACCATTTATCATTAAGTGTTGAACTTTAGAATCTATATCGTCGAATAAATTTATCACATTTTCTTTAAAGTCAATTGTAAACAACTCAGTGTCCACAGGAAGAAAATCATAATCCTTTATGTCTAACTCACTAGTGATAAATCCTAAATCAATCCAACGCCCGATTTGCAGCTTATTATTTACAGCTTCTTGCTTAAGCTCTGGTGTTAGAAGATCTAGTGTGATGGTGTAATGCGAAGACGAGACAAACTTCTTCTTAGTCCATAGTTTCTTTTGAAAATTTTCAAGTTGTGCCAAAAAGGTAATTAATTCTTGCGCCACAGATCGTAAACACTGGATCATACGTAACTGCTTTTCGATGTTCGCAAACACTTCCGCATTTTGAACATTGTCCAGATTCATCACTTCATTCTTGATGTAAAAGTCCAGCTCATTACTCAAGAATCCGCCGAGATCTTTGTGAATAAAGTAATCTGCGGTATTACGCTGCGTGTAGGTGGTAAGGTGGCGTTCAAGCTCTGTGCGGCTTGGGTTGCTCTCGGTTGGCGCTCGTTTGGAAAGATCCGCCCAATACTGCTGGACTTGGCTATCTGATAAAATAGTAGCGATCGCTGTTTGCACTAAGGCATCTTGCTTGGTGCCTTTTTTCATCGCTTTGTATTCGAAATGAATGACTAATTCTTCGGTTTCAACTGATTCACCGTTAATAATTTCTGTCGCTTTTACAACTGCAACTGGTTGATAAGTCTGTTCAAACTCTTCTCCATCCTCGTCTAATTTGGTGCGAGTATGGGGTTCAATGAGGACAAAGCGACGGTCAGCATCGTTATCTTTACGATTATCCTTGGCGGTATCTGCCGACAGCAGTTTGAAGCTTACCTTACGACCATCATCGAGTTTGAAAGCATAGTTGGCAAAGTTCTCGCCGCTTTTAATGTAATACTGGTCTTTATTGGCCCAATGCAGCATGACTTCTTCACCTGCATAGGGGATAGCATAAGTATCACCTTTGTAGCGGCGCTTGCTGATAAAGTCACCGTTATCGTAATAACGAGAAAAGAATGTGAGCAGATGTGAGAATACGGCATTTTCATGCTCGCTAGCACCGGTTGCAGTTTCAGCTATTTGCTTTTTCAACGCCTGAACTTTTGGACTTTGATCTGGCTCAAACCCCGCTTCCGTTGTCGCTTTTATTACAGCTTGAAGTTGCTGCTCAAGATCAGCTTTATTCGCATTTCCTGCATCAGCCAATGCAGTTTGTATTTTTGATTTAAGCTTATTGTCTAGGTAGTCATTTATCTCGTCAGCACGCGAATTGAGGATACGGTAAATGCCAAAGTCCAACTCTGGACGGTCAATCTGAAAAATCTCTT
>NZ_JBQKUL010000093.1:0-4478 GCF_054968565.1 Pseudoalteromonas sp. G5_S1_54_S4
CTTACGAGTCTTTATTTAACAAATTAGACTATGCACAAAAACAAGCCAAAAAGTTGTCTCCTTTTGGTTATTACTTTGCAGATTTAGATGCATTAAAACGTTACGAACGTACTAATAAGATTCGCTATTTACTAATAAATGTTGATAAAAGTGATGAATTAACACTGGTACTACAGCCACAATTTATTAATGAAAATACCTTTAATTCAGCCGAAGCATTATTACGTTGGGATTCTGAGGAATTAGGCGTAATAAGCCCTGGGGAATTTATCCCCCTAGCAGAAGAGAGTGAAGCCATTATTAAAATTGGCGATTGGGTGGTTGATCAAGTATGTAAGTTGCTGCATAAAGTCAGCCAAGCAGGAAAAAACACCTGTATTGCAGTTAACATTAGCGCTAAACAAATTGTAGCCCCCGATTTTAAGGAAAAATTGCTCGCCAGTGTTCATAAGTGGCAAGTGTCACCACGTAACTTAGTGATTGAGCTGACCGAAACGACTTTAGTGTCAGACATCGAACTAGTAAAAGAGACTATGCTTGAACTTAATAAAAAGGGCTTTAGGTTTTCAATTGATGACTTTGGAACGGGTTATTCAAGCCTGAGTTATTTGAAAGAGTTGCCAATTTCTGAGCTTAAAATAGATAAATACTTTGTCGATGGCATTATGGATACTGATGATAATTCAAGTAAAACTATTGTGAATATGATCATCGACATGGCCAGTGCTTTAGGCGTAAATAGCGTTGCTGAAGGCGTTGAGGAACCTGCGCAATTTAATTATTTAAAGCAGCGCGGTTGCAACTTATTTCAAGGCTATTTATTTTCAAAGCCACTGCCTATTGAACAGTGGAAAGAGTGCCTTTAATAAACGGCAACGGAGCGCGGGCAACGGGCAACGAGTTTCGGGGAACCACCGCGTTTTAATTGTTTTGTAGGCGGGGCTTTACGCCGCGCACATGTAACTTTTTTAAAGATTAAAGGCGAAAGGTTACGAGCGACGTGGCGCGGGTAAATTAAAATTTTTTGTAGACGTAGAGCTTGCTCACGTTAGCCGCAGGGCGGCTTATTGTTATATTTTTTAGTTATTTTATTTACCACAGAGGTAAAGAGAACACAGAGTAAGAGATTAAAGTGACTAGGTGCTAGGACTTATAGCCCGAAACCCGTTACCCGCAGCCGTGGCTTTTCTCGGTGTATCAAAATAAACTATAATTTGATTTTTAATAATGAAGTTATGAATTAACTTTAGATATTACTGAGGATACTTAGAAATAGTGGGGCGATTGACGGGGCTCGAACCCGCGACAACCGGAATCACAATCCGGCTATCGAAAGTGGATTAAATTAGAGCCACATTTTAAACTAGATATTATAGGGTTTTACTATCGAATCAGTCCGAGTTAGTACAAACTATAAAATTACTTTCATACCCTAAAATCTCAAAAATAGTAATATGGGTATTTACATCGACTATTAAATACTTTCATTACTGGAATTACACTCGTCTAAGGCATACCTTCGAAACGACATGTATTTGGTAAAACTGGCTTTTATAATCACTTTCCCGTTTGGTGATTTCCCAGCATGGCTAACAATAATTATGTCTGAACCATCTAATTCACTGACACTTTTCAGCTTAAAGTTTCTTAGTAGTTCTGCTTTTTGATTTTTATCTAGCAAAATACTGGGCTCTGTTCGGTAATCGCCGTAGTTAAGCCATAGTTGTCCAGTTTTATCTTCATTAAGGTTGTTTATTGTTCCCCAGAATATTCTTGATTTAGCTAACTGAGTAGAAGATATATTGTTAATAGGCACCAAAAAATCTTTTAGTTGGCCATCAATGATTTTCCGTCCAGAATCTGCAACTATGGTGATACTTTGTCCTCGTTCCGCATAATTAGGGTTTTTACATAAATGATTCAATAATTGCCTAAGTGACTTATTTAATGGATAGCCATCTGAACCACCAATAGTCTTTTTCTGGGATGAGAGGGACCAATCAGAATGCTCTTCACCGTGTTTGTTATTTTCTTGAGAAACATATATCGAATGACTATTAGATTTATCTAGATCAACACGAATATCTGCTGATGGTGACTCTGATTCACTACCTTCTTCAGAGTCGCCATCAGTAGGGCCTAAAACCACAGTAGATGCAGCGCAACCCTCTTTGTGGTGAGCTGCGAAACAGGCCATTCTTTCCATTTTTTCTGTAGTGAAGCCTTTGATAAACCAGGTCTTTTGTTTTCATTCAGGACAGACTATTAAACCACGGTATTTATCAGGTTCGTTATTATAGTCAACTGTGGAGCAAAGTGTGCCGTCTTCTATATATTTAGAGTAGATCATTTAGTCATCCTTGAATTTAACTACTTGCCCCAATAAGAGCTCCTGTTACAGCACCTATAATACTACCAATTAGGCCAAATCCCATACCCACAGTAGCCCCAGCTCCTGCCCTTACTAATATCTTTTTTTTCCTTAGTTCAGCTTTGTATTTTTTAGATTTTGGTACTGCAGTTAAGCCTTTACTAAGCCTAGCTGATTTGGTCGATGTATTCCCTTTTTGCCTATTACATGAAATACAAGCAGGTTGATAATTATTCATATGATTGCTTCCACCCTTAGAAACCGGTATGGAGTGGTCAATTTCCCAAGCACCTCTAGCTCCAATCACACCATAATTTTTCTTGATTACTCTTTTATTACAAAGGTGGCAATACCCATCAGTTTTTTCATAAACTTTTAATTTCTTTTCATCATCAAACTTTGGACGATATACAGTTTTTCTATTCATAATTAATTCTTATATCTTTAGTTGAAGAGGTGCCTACGAAGTGGGCACCACTATTAAATATTACGTTTATACTCGTTATGATGCTGGTGCTGAGCGCCAGTGATTACACACTTGCTCCCAACGACCAAATCTAAAACGAGGATATGATGTGACATGAATTACCTTTGCTTTATTCATGGCAAACCCTCCTTATTTTTCTTTTGGAGGTGACTCTTGTAATGTGAAACAACTAAAGTTATGCTTAAAACTCATCATGTGAAGATGTTTAAGTATAGCTGCGGGGCTTGAGACCTCCGTTATACTGCCCGATAGAAAATATTGTCCAGATATTGGCTATCAAGTTTCACAGAAAATAGGTATTAGCTTTAGCTAATACCTATTTTTCTTTTCTTACGCCCTTAAATTTTTCACCATCTGACTTTACATCCATGAACCTTCCTGTGTTCGCATCACGTTTAACCCAGTGACCGCTTGAAGTCTGGGTTTGAGAGCGTTGACGAACTGCTCCGTGCCTTCTATTATCACCTGTCTTACCGTTAGTAGCCATTTTGGCCTCCACATAAATAGTTTAAAATACCACCGAATGTCGGCTTATAAATAACCTTACATGATCATTTTGATTAGATCAACTGGTTTTTTTTATCTTTTTATGTAATTATAATTAGTAGGAGCTGTGTGTGGGAGGAGTTATATGACAGACATAAATGAAATAGCAAAAAATGTACATGATAGATTAGAGTTTTTAGAGTTTATGCTGAGGTTTAGAGGCTGGATATCTAGAGCTGACCTAACAGAGCGCTTTGGCTTGAAAGAAGCTGCGGCAACTCGGGATATAAGACTCTATCGAGATCATGCGGAAAAAAACATGGAACTAAATCCTCGTACTAAAATATATGAAATAAAGGAAGACACCTTTAAGCCTTTGTTTAATTTACCTGTTCAAACGGCTTTATCAAAAATAAGAACTGAAAAAATTTGTGAAGCTATGGGTATGTCAGATTTCGGAGGTGTAATGTGTCCCCCTAGGTTATCTCTTCCTAACATAGATTTATTAGCAAATATAACTAGAGCTATATCTTCGGGTTCACGCTTAGATGTAGATTATTTCTCTGTAAAAAGTGGCTCATCTAAAAAAAGTCTTTTACCTCATGCTATTTTTGATAATGGTGTTCATTGGTATATAAGAGCTCAAGACACCAAAGATGGTAAATTTAAATCTTATGCTTTAACTAGATTTGTTAGTGCAAACCTTGATCATGATTCAGTATTACAACCAGAGATTAAAGCAAAAGATTACCAATGGAACCGGATGGTTCAGTTAGAGTTAGTTCCTCATCCAAATAGAAAAAACGTTAGTAAACCTGAAACGATTATCCATGATTTAAATATGAATGATGGTTGTTTAAAGGTTATGGTCAGAGCAACAGTTGCGGGATATTGGTTGCACCTCTGGGATGTTGACTGTACGGAAGATCATAGTTTGCAAGGATATAACTACCAGCTTTGGCTAAGAAACCATCAAACTTTGTATGATGTTGAAAGTCGTGGAATAGCGCCAGGTTTATCAAAGTATCATGAAGATGAACCTATTTCTAACATACACCAAGAGTAAAAGAGTTAATAGCTATCGGATGCTGCATTAAAGTGGTCAACTAATTTTGGCCACATATCAAATCTTAG
>NZ_JBQKUL010000094.1:0-3844 GCF_054968565.1 Pseudoalteromonas sp. G5_S1_54_S4
TCATCAATTGCCAGTATTAACTTTGCCATGCGTTAGTCCCTTTTAGTACTTTGTTCAAAGCATAGTACGCTATGTTGAAACTACTAAAATTTATTCAAAATATTCTTTAACAATACTGTGTTTTAGGCAATAAAAAAGCGCCACTGGGGCGCTTTTTTAATTATATTTTAATCCGCAAAGGTCAACAGACCCTAAGCGGCAATGCCACTGTGGCGTAGTAGTGCGTCTACACTTGGCTCACGACCACGGAAGTTTTTAAACAGTGCCATTGGCTCTTCACTGCCGCCTTTTTCAAGAATGTGCTGCATAAACGCTTGGCCTGTTTGTGGATTAAAAATCCCCTCTTCTTCAAATTTAGAATAGGCGTCTGCCGAAAGTACTTCAGCCCATTTGTACGAGTAATAACCTGCGCTATAACCGCCCGCAAAAATATGACTAAAGCCATGCTGAAAACGATTAAACGCTGGCGGCTTAATGACTGAGGTACGACTGCGTACATCATCAAGCACAGCTTGAATGTTACATGGTTTGTCTGCCACGTAATCGTGGTGGATTTTAAAATCAAATAACGAGAACTCAAGTTGTCTTAACATTTGCATACCTGAGTTATAATTTTTAGCCGCAAGTAGTTTATCAAGCAACTCTTTAGGTAGTGGCTCACCGGTTTCGAAGTGACCTGAGATAAAGCTAAGCGCTTCTTCCTCGTAACACCAGTTTTCTAAAAACTGACTTGGCAACTCAACGGCATCCCATGCCACACCATTAATACCGGCAACGGGGGCTGCATCTACTTGGGTAAGCATATGATGAATGCCGTGACCAAACTCATGAAACAGTGTGGTTACTTCATTATGGGTAAACAAAGCAGGCTTATCGCCAATCGCTTTATTAAAATTACACACCAGGTAAGCAACTGGTGTTTGAAGTTCACCATTAGCGCGCACTTTACGACCCATACAGTCATCCATCCACGCACCACCACGCTTGTGATCGCGCGCATACAAATCTAAGTAAAAACGACCACGTAAAGTGTTATTGCTATCGTAAATTTCAAAAAAACGTACATCTTTATGGTAGCTATCAAAATCAGCGACTTCTTTTACAGTAATACCAAATAGGCGATTAACCGTTTCAAATAAGCCACTCAGTACTTTATTTGCTGGGAAGTACGGGCGAAGGACTTCATCTGAAATCGCGTACTTTTCTTGCTTTAGTTTTTCACTGTAATAACCAAAATCCCACGCCTGCAGTTCACTAATACCATGCTTTTGCTCTGCATATAGTTGCAGCTCTTTAAGTTCTTGCTCTGCTTGTGGTTTAGACTTAGCAGCTAAGTCTTCTAAAAATGAGAATACCTGCGCGGGTGATTCTGCCATTTTTGTAGCCAACGACTTTTCAGCGTAGTTATTAAAACCTAATAATTGTGCTAATTCATGACGCAGTGCAAGTTCTTCGCTCATTATGGCTGAGTTATCAAACTCTCCCGCATTAGGACCTTGATCGGATGCACGGGTAGAAAACGCGGTGTATGTTTCTTTGCGAAGTTCACGATTATCTGCATAGGTCATAATCGGCAAATATGAAGGGAAATCTAGGGTAAATACCCAGCCGTCTAAGTCTTTACTTTTTGCCGTATCGGCCGCTAATGCAAGCGCTGATTCTGGTAAACCAGCCAATTGGCTTTCATCGGTAATATGCTTATGCCATGCAAGCGTGGCATCCATCACATTATTACCAAATTTTGAGGCAAGCTCTGATAAACGCGCACTAATTTCACCGTAGCGTTTTTGTTGCTCAGGATTTAACGCAATACCTGAAAGCTTAAAGTCACGTAATGCGTTAGTAATGGTTTTTTGCTGGGCAGTAGTGAGTGTTTTAAATTCGTCACTGTTATAAAGTGCGTTGTAAGCCTCATACAAACCTTGGTGCTGACCAACAAAAGTAGAGTATTCAGAAATAAGCGGTAAACATTGCTCGTAGGCTTCGCGAAGTTCATCATTGTTCATTACTGAGTTCAAATGCGATACCGGTGAAAACAATCGCGATAGTTTATCGTCAGCTTCTTCAAGGGGTAATACTAAATCTTCCCATGTGTATGATTGCTTTGCTAATACATCATCAATTGCACTGCGACAGTGCTCAATACCTTTTTTTAGTGCCGGGACAACATGCTCTGGCTTTATTTTTGAAAAAGGCGGTAAACCTTCAAGCCCGATTAGGGGATTAGTATGTGCATTGGTCATAGTGATTCTCGGTTTATGCAAAATATAAAAATTTAAGTTGGGGCAAAATACGTAAATACAAGGGCAAACCTGCTTTACTAGTTAACGAGTGTGTATCTGTAAATGATCACCTAGCAGCTTGATCTGAAATAGCATATCTTTCGTTTGATGAAGGATGTTTGATAGATTTTAGCAGCCCCGAACAAGTGACTTGCTCATCGCATATGCTATCATCGGCACAGAAAAGTTAAATTAATATTTAGAGGATTAAACATGGCTCAGCATTTTGATTACATTGCAATTGGTGGCGGTAGTGGTGGTATTGCATCAGCTAACCGTGCAGCAATGCGTGGCGCAAAAGTAGCATTAATTGAAGCTAAACACATGGGTGGCACCTGCGTAAATGTAGGGTGTGTTCCTAAAAAAGTAATGTGGCATGGCGCTCAAGTTGCTGAAGCAATTAATCTTTATGCTCCTGATTACGGTTTTGATGTTGAAGTTAAAGGCTTTGACTGGTCAAAGCTAGTAGAAAGCCGTGAAGCCTATATTGGCCGCATTCACAAAGGCTATGATAATGGTTTAGCTAAAAATGGCGTAACTGTGATCAAAGGCTTTGCAAAGTTTGTGAATAGTAAAACCGTTGAAGTAAATGGTGAGCATTACACTGCTGATCACATTTTAGTTGCCGTAGGCGGACGCCCTACTATTCCTAATATTCCAGGTGCTGAACACGGTATTGATTCAAACGGCTTTTTTGAGCTGAACGAACAACCTAAGCGTGTTGCTGTTGTTGGTGCAGGTTACATTGCCGTAGAAATTGCAGGTGTGCTGCACAGCCTAGGGACACAAACCCATTTATTTGTTCGTAAGAGCAAGCCGCTGCGCACCTTTGACCCATATATTATCGACACACTGGTTGATATTATGGCAAAAGAAGGCCCTACTCTGCACACTGAGTGTTCGCCAAAAGAGGTGGTAAAAGAGGCTGATGGTAGCTTAACTATTCATTTTGAAAACGGTTACAGCGAAAATGTTGATCAGGTTATTTGGGCGATTGGTCGTACACCTACAACCGATAAAATTAACCTTGCTGCAGCAGGCGTTGAAGTAAACGAAAGCGGCTATGTAAAAGTAGATGAATACCAAAATACCACGGCTAAAAATGTATACGCTGTGGGTGATATTATCGAAGGCGGCATTGAGCTTACACCAGTTGCTGTAAAAGCGGGTCGTACTCTATCGGAGCGCTTATTTAATAAAGCGCTGCCGGATGATTTGAAAATGGACTACAGCCTAGTACCAACCGTGGTATTTAGCCATCCACCTATCGGCACCATTGGCTTAACTGAGCAAGAAGCAATTTCTCAGTACGGTGAAGAAAATGTAAAAGTATATAAATCAAGTTTTGCGGCTATGTACACCGCAGTTACTCAGCACCGCCAAGCCTGTAATATGATGTTAGTGTGTGCAGGCGATGATGAAAAAGTTGTGGGCTTACACGGGATTGGTTTTACCGTTGATGAAATGATTCAGGGTTTTGCAGTCGCCATGAAAATGGGCGCGACTAAAGCCGATTTTGATGCGGTTGTAGCATTACACCCAACAGGGTCGGAAGAATTTGT
>NZ_JBQKUL010000095.1:0-3770 GCF_054968565.1 Pseudoalteromonas sp. G5_S1_54_S4
GTAGGTGGTTTAGGGGCTGAAAATAAAAAAAGCCGCAAATTGCGGCTTTTTTTGTGCTCTATTTTTAACAGTAATGCTTCAATAGCTAAAGCCAAATTTCACTCACTGGCGTGTCTGATCTATAGTGGTAACTCAGCTGCGCTTGCAGCAGCTCGGCAGTGGCTAGTGCATCAGTAAGCGCATTATGGTTTTGATACAGTGGCAATGAATAACGCTCCCGTGTATCACTTAACCTAAGTGATCCTAGCTTTGAATTAAACAGCCTGCCTAATAACCCCTGCCGCGCTTTAAGCGCCCGCCTTTCTATTTCCATCGTATCAACTAGTGCAAACTCAATGCCCTCTTTTATACGCATAAGTAGCGCGTTATAAAAAAAATGACGTTCTATTGCAGCATAATGTACCACCACCACTTTGCCTTTAAGGGCATCAAGCAGTGGCGCTAAAATTCGATTAAGATCAGGGGCTTCATCCACTTCTGAATGAGTAATTCCATGAATAACAATTGACTCTTCACTTAAATCTCGTCGTGGTTGCACCACCCAGTGACGGCTCTCTTTACAATAAATACGATTTACATTAAAAGGCACCAGCCCCACACTAACAATATCATCGCTATTCGCATCAAGGCCGGTTGTTTCAAAGTCGAGTGCCACAAAAGGGACATCTTTAAGTGGAGCAGCCTGATTGGTAAACGCTTGTTGATAAAAGTCTTTAAGTAACGGGTTTTGCGCAGTTTGCAATAACTGCTCGTAGCGCTGTGACCAATCTAACGGTGATTTAGCCATAACTTATTTCACACCCGGGTGCGCAGAATAGCTAAATTTTAAAAAGCTTTGCGCTTTTTCTAAAATAGCAAAGGCTTCTTTTAAATTACTTTGCTCAAAGGGTGAAAGTAAATGGGGGTCTAGATCGTTATCTGGGGCTTCACCTTGCTCTATTTGCCACGCCTGATGACGAATACGTACTGTGGCAATATACTCAAACGCATCACGTAAATCTTGTGCTTTACCTTTAGGCAGTAAATTTGCCTCTATAATATCTTCTAAGCGCTCAAACGAATTTTGTTTACGTGAGCCAACCGCTAACGCATGAACGCGCACCACATCAGATAGCGGCGCCGTACCACGGCGTTTTAAGTTCATTGACCGCTTATGCTGGCCATTATGCTCAAGCACAAAGCCATTAAAAAAACCTAGTGGCGGCGTTCTATTGCGGGCATTGGCAGCAAGGTTCGCTAAAAAGCGTTTGTTTACTTTGCTTTCTTTGGCCACCAGCGTTTTAAGCTCATCGGCCCATTTTAGCTTGCCCCATACACCATCTAAGTCAAAAAATATCGAGCTATTAAGCAGGGCTTGCGGTTTCGGCTCGGCCATCCAGCTAGCAAATTTTTCTTTCCATTGTGTACGGGTCATACGCCATTTTTTAAACGACGCCATAATTTCACCGTCACAATAGGTATAGCCACATTTAGCTAAACCATCACACACAAAATCTGATAGGTTTTGAAAATACTCATCGTGCAGTGCCTCATCAAAACTATTATCCAAAATGAGAGCATTATCTTGATCGGTCACAATTAGCTGCTCGTCGCGGGCCATTGAGCCTAAGGCTATAAAACAATAAGGAATAGGCGGCTCGCCAAATTTTTCTTCGGCCAATGCTAATAAACGCTGTTTAAAGGTACGCCCTATGACCGCCATAGCGGTTCCGATCATATGCGAATTTGCATCTTCATTAACCATACGTACAAATACATTAGGTAATTGGCGTGCGTAATGAACTAAGTCATCAACTGATTGCTGCGCTAAAATACCGCGTACTAACAGTAAGCTACTTTGTGATTCATAACGTAAAATATCAGACAGCGATATTACCCCAATAGGCCGTTTTTTATGTACCACAGGTAAATGATGTAAGTTATCTCTTAGCATGGCTAATACGGCTTCAAACACATAGGCGTTGCTATCAAGTAGTACTAAGCTTGATGTCATTACTTCTTTGGCGGGTGTATCATATGTTAACCCTTGGGCAACCACTTTAGTGCGAATATCTCTGTCGGTTATGATCCCAACAACTTGACCGTCGTCTTCTTCTGGGTCATCGCTTATTTGTTTTTCTATGTCGGTAACTAACACTGAAGAGACCGATTCTTGCGTCATTAAAAATGCGACGTCTTGAATAGCAGTTTGCATTGTTACTGTGACCACATCACGGTGTAATAATGACTTTACTTTCGCGGTGGTTAAATCATTGCTGTCGGCTTGCTCTACAATGGCTTGGTGCAAACGTACGTTACCATCCACTTCAAAAAAATCGGCAAAGGTTTCGTATTTATCACAATATTCGTTGAAGGTATTAACGTTAATACAATAGGTTAAGGTGTCTTCTAGGGCTCGAGCCGGAAAGCGCACTTTGCGGTTCATTAATAGGCCCATTTGGCCAAAAATGCCGCCTGTGGCTAAACGATTATAGAGCTCGCCATTACGGCGTGAAATTTCAACCGAGCCACTACGAATAATATATAAGTCACTAATATCTTGGCCTAAATGTAAAATATCAGTTTGCGCACGAAAATAAGCAACTTCAATTTGCATTGCTAGTTCGTTTAGTGCCTCGCTCTCAAGCGTATCAAAGGGGGGGTGTTCAACTAAAAATTGGGCTATTTCAACTTGCTCGGCCTGCATGGGTGATCCTTGTGGCTTTAATCTAGTTGAATTGTGGGCTTAATTGGCTATTTTTTCAAAGAAAAATAGCCAATTAGCGTAATTAATTAGTCAAGTTGCTCCAGCTCTTGGGCTAATTGCTTTGACTCATCGCCACGAGGACTGGTAAAGCGGGCTAATCCTAAATAAATCACCGGTGTTAGGTAAAGCGTAAACAATACCGCTAACGCAAGTCCACCAAATACCACCCAGCCAATGGCATTACGTGCTTCTGCTCCGGCACCTGTTGACATAATTAGGGGTAACGCACCGAGTAAGGTCGATATTAAGGTCATGGTGATTGGTCTTAAACGTACCAATGCAGCTTGTTCAACCGCTTTTCGAACACTCAGCCCCTGATCTCTTAATTGATCAGCAAACTCGACCAATAAAATTGCATTTTTAGCGATTAACCCAATTAACATCACTAGGCCTATTTGCGAGTAAATATTCAGTGAGGTACCGGTTAAATACAGCGCTAGAATGGCCGATGTAATCCCAAATGGTACAGTGATCATTACCACGATTGCACTGTTAACATTTTCAAATTGCGCCGCAAGTACTAAAAACACAATTAAAAATGCCAATACGTAGGTCATTAATACTTCGTTGGAGGTTTCTTCAAATGTCAGTGCTTCCCCTTTAAATGCAAGAGTAATACCTGCTGGTAATGATTGCTCAGACACTTGCTTTATTTGTTCCACTAATGTGGCAATTGTTAAGCCTTCAGGCAGCTCCATACTGAGCTCTATGGCACGGCGCTGAGCATGACGTTCAAGCTCAGCGGCAACCCCTTCCTCTGAAATGTTAGCGACACTACTTAGTGGCACCAATTGATTATTACGGGCTCTAATAAACAAGTTTGCTAAATCACTCGGGTCGTTAATAGTTTGATTTTGTGCCTGTAGCATAATAGGAATAGATTGATCGCCAATGTTTAAATCAGCGATATCGTCACCATTAATAGCGGCTCTTAATGTAATTGCGATATCACTTAAAGACACGCCAAGTTCTTCTGCGCGTCGTCTGTCAATATTAACACGCAATTGCGGCTGCGATGGCCACG
>NZ_JBQKUL010000096.1:0-3722 GCF_054968565.1 Pseudoalteromonas sp. G5_S1_54_S4
GGTACTTAGCTGAACTTCGGTAAAGAGCGAATTTGAGACACTGATTTTATGTTTGAGTTGTATCAATATATCTACAAAACGGACATTAAGCCTCTTATTTCCCCATGTTCAGTTAACTTAAATACTCTAATTTGTGATTTAAAATTGATTTTTCACAAAAAGAATCTGAAAACTTAGAGGGAAAGCTAGAGCTTTAACGAAATAGCTTTTAAATAAATTAAGTGTAAATTCAGCTACTCTTAAGTTTAAAGCGATATTCTGAATAATATTTACTCAAAGGCATGCATCATTGAAAGTTTTAGTTATCGAAGATTCAATATCACTTAGACGAAGTTTAAGAGTAGGGTTAACCAACCTAGGTTTCACCGTAGATGATACTGGAGATGGTTCTGAGGGACTAAGTATGGCTCTGTCTGGTGATTATTCTCTGTTAATTCTTGATTTAATGTTGCCCTCTGTCGATGGTACTTCAATATTAAAGGCAATTCGTCAGGCAGGAAAAGATATCCGTGTATTAATTTTGTCTGCGAAAGACCTTACAGAAGATAAAGTTGAAGGGCTTCTCAACGGTGCAGATGACTACCTTACTAAACCTTTTTCTTTTGACGAACTGCATGTCCGTTTACTCTGTTTAATGCGGCGCGGTACTTTGAATGTGAACGCTAACAGTATTAATATTGGTGCCGTATCACTAGATTTACATTTAAAACAATTAAGATGTGATGGTAAAGATGCTCAGCTAACCCCTAATGAATACAAAGTGGTTGAATGCTTATTTTCCAGTCAAGGAAAAGTCATTTCTTCTGAAAAGCTCAGCGAATACCTAGCCGGACAATATGATGCAATTGCAAAAAATTCTATAGAGGCTCACCTTTCTTCTGCTCGGAAAAAAGTAAGAGCTATTGGTTACGAGCTTCCAATTAAAACCAAGCGTGGCTTTGGCTACTTCGTTGAGAGTCATTAATGAATTCAATTCATAAAAAGCTAAGTCGCTATCTATCAATTTCAATCTCATTACTCTTATTTTGTATCTTATTAGCAACTGATATCAGTGTTGATACATGGATTAGTGATGAGTTTGACCGAGCCATGATCAACAAAGTTGGACTACTTGAAACATTAGTTGAAGAAGATGAAAACGGAATAGAATTTGATTTTGCTGGGGAGTTTATGCCGGAATTTGAAGGCAAAGAAAACCCTGAATATTACCAACTTTGGTACAAAAGCGAAGTATTTGAGAGATCTGACACTCTAGAGCTTTTTGAAATAAAAGCTCTCTCTAGATTAGATGTAAAACTACATGAATTTATTATTCAAGATACCGTATTACCAGACGGTAGAAATGGCAGGATGCTGTATACAAAGTTTTTTCCTCAGGTTGACTCTGACATTCGTGAAATACTCGGTATAAGCAGAGAAGAATTTGCAAAGAATCAACAACCAATGGAACTTGCCTATGCGCTAAGTAGAGAAGAGTTAGACTATATCCACTGGTTTGTTGATATTATTTTTATTTTCACATCTATATTTTCCGTATTTATTATAAGAATAATTGTCAAACTTGTTGTTTCTAGGAGTTTAAAACCAATTAGTGAACTCAGTCAGCAGCTAAGAAAAATAAGTTTAAACTCTAAAAACCCGGAAGTTTCAGTAGAATTTTTACCGCAAGAACTCGTTCCGATAGCTGAAGGCGTTAATCAGTTTATTAAAGAAAATCATATTCTGTACATTCGAGAGCAGAGAATGGCTTCTGACATTGCTCACGAATTAAAAACACCAATTGCAGAGCTTATAAGTTTGAGCGAAGTTGCCTTAAAGTTTCCTCATGAAAAGGAAATATCAGATAACCTTGCAAGCGATGTCCATGGAATATCCTATCGCTTAAAAAATATCGTTAGTAGCATCATGCTATTACAAAAAAGTAGTAGTAGCCATGAGTTAGAAACTAGCAAAATTAACCTAACGGATCTAATTAGTAACATTATCTCAAGAGAAAATTCAGACGATAGAGATATTACACTTCTTTTTGATATACCTTCATTAATAGTAAATACCAACAAATTTGCTTTAGAAACTGTGTTATCAAATTTAATTAACAATGCAATCTTTTATAGTCCAACTAATTCAGCAATAGAGATAACAACATCAAAAATTGATAATAGAAATGCTTTAATCAAAATTTCAAATATCTGCTACGAAAATTATCAAGAAAATGAGCTTAAATTGTTTTTTGATCCTTTATGGCAAAAAGACGAATCAAGAACATCAACAGAACGATTTGGATTAGGTTTAGCAATAGTAAAATCCTACTGTGAAAAAATTGGAGCAACTGTTTCAATATCGCTAGTTGAGAAGAAAATAACATTTACTGTATCGCTGTAATGAACAAGTCTTTTAACGCTTCTTTACAACTTCTTTATCTGTTTGCTTCAAGTATTGCCTTTGCAACTGAAGTTGTCGTTGATGGCTCTCTGAATGATTCAGGTTGGCAAAGCGCGAAGAGAAACACAGTTAATTACCAAGTTGTTCCACAAACGCTAACAAAGGTAGAGAGCAACTTTTCTTATCAAATAATAACAACTGACCACGGCATATACATAGCTGTTGTGGCAACAACTAAGCAACCATTAAGAGTAAGGACACAAGAAAACGACTCGCTTTTTACCAATGATCATATTCAACTAATGATAGATATGAATAATACCGAGCAAACGAGTTATGTATTTTCAGTCAATCATCAAGGATATTATTATGATGGTATCTATAAGCAAAATAAAGAGTTAGATTTAGATTGGGGCAATCAATGGAACTTCAAAACTAAAGTATTTACCGATTCGTGGAGCACTGAAATTTATATCCCTTGGACTGCTATGTCTTTTGCCATTCAAGAGCAGAATGAATTCGGCCTTTCTATTACGCGTTATGATGAATCCACTAATGCTACATATTCATCAATTCCGGCAAACGCTTCAATGAATAGCTTTTTGACAAACTTCAACAAACAAAAAGTTGAAATCAACAATCAGTCGAGCCTAGATGTTTTTCCATACATTTCGGCCAATCGAGACATTGCAAACAACAAAAACTCTACTGATATAGGGGCGGAGCTTTTTTGGAAACCTACTAAAAGCCAACAATTAAGTGCCACAATAAACCCGGACTTTGGTCAGGTCGAATCAGATGAGTTAGTCGTTAATTTTTCAGCCATAGAAAGCTTTTTCTCGGAAAAACGACCTTTTTTCAATGATAATCAAAGTTTATTTGAAGTTTCCGGGCCAGAGTCTCTAAGAGTAGTACATACGCCAAGAATTGGCGGGGAGTCATATTATGATGAAGACTATTCAGGTGAGTTGGATTCTGCAATTAAATACACAATAAGTAGTGAACAATTAGATTTTGGGCTTTTATCTGCATTTGAAAGTGCCGATAGCGGGAAATCTGGTAGAGATTTTTGGTTGTTAAGAGGCCAGTACCGTTTAGGAGCTAACAAATTTGGCGCTTCACTTAATAGGGTTAATACGCCCAGCATTGAGCGAAATGCAATTATTATTGAGTCTGATTTCAATTATGCATACTCAGATAGTGCTGAGCTAAATTTCGGTATAATCAGATCTGATATAGAACAAGGACCTGAAACAACGAGCGATTTCGGTTGGTGGCTAACAGGAAGTACAGAGCCATCCGAGCAGCATAACCATGAGTTTAGTCTTTTTTACTATGGA
>NZ_JBQKUL010000097.1:0-3430 GCF_054968565.1 Pseudoalteromonas sp. G5_S1_54_S4
GTTTAACGTATCAATCGCTAAAATAATTCACTTAATAGCACTTTTATTCGCAACAAAAGTAAGCTTATGCAGCAATTTAATAGATTCGCTGATTGTCTACATAGATAGAGCAATCACAATAGATTACAATGCGCCCATGTTTTTCTGAATAGCTGTTTTTTATGATTTTTTGTAGTTGGGAAGCTAAACGTTTACTTTCCCTCGCCTTTCCCGTTTTTTTAGCACAAGTGACCTTAGTATTAATGTCAGTGGTTGATACCATTATGGCCGGACAAGTGAGTCCAACCGATCTCGCTGCCCTCTCAATTGCTACAGGAATATGGAACCCAATTTTATTAGCAATACAAGGTATTTTATTAGCCCTAACGGGAGTCATTGCTCAATTTGCGGGTGCTAAAGACCGCAACGGCATTAGCCATTATTTTCAGCAAGCGCTTTATTTAACGCTCCTTTTGAGTATTGCAGGTTTTTGTGCTGCCCAGCTTGCCAACACCGTTATTTTACAGCTTGATACTAGCCCGGCGATTGCGGGACTTGCTTTTGATTACATTCATTTTGTTAAATGGGGTGTATTTGGTTTTTTAATTTTTACCGTGTATAGAAATATGACCGAAGGCATGGGGATGACCAAGCCTGCGTTTTATATCAGCCTACTCGGACTTGCGGTAAATATCCCACTCAATTATATTTTTATTAAGGGCTTATTTGGTCTACCCGCATTTGGGGGCGCTGGCTGTGGTATTGCCACCGCACTGGTATTTACTGTAATGGCTATTGCGCAAGTTACTTATTGCCAGCTGAGTAAAAAAATAGATGCCAAAGGCTTATTGACAGGCTTTGAAAAACCCAATTTTAAAACCATTGGTATTATTACCAAACTCGGTATTCCTATTTCACTCGCTACTTTTTTTGAAGTGACCTTGTTTGCCTGTATTCCCCTGTTTATTGCGCATTTGGGTGCGGTGGCTGTGTCTGGCCATCAAATTGCAGCTAGTGTGACTGCACTGTTATTTATGATGCCTCTGAGCCTCTCAATTGCCATTAGCATACGAATTGGTAATTTATTTGGGCAAAATCATTTAGATCAATTAAAAGTAGCAGTATCGACAAGTTATATTATGGCGGCTATGGTTGCGTTGTTTATCGCTTTTATTACATTTATAGGGCGTGATGTGATCAGCCAATTATATAGCGATAGCCCTGCGGTACTTGCGCTTGCTTCATCAATTATGATTTTAGCCTGTATTTACCAACTTCCTGATGCATTACAAGTAGCTGCAAACGGTATTTTACGTGGTTTAAAACACACAGCGCCGATTTCGTATATCACTTTTATTTCTTATTGGTTAATCGGCTTTAGTTTAGGCTACGTATTAGCAAGAACAGACATGATAGTGCCAGCAATGGGCCCGCATGGTTTTTGGATAGGCATTATCGTTGGCTTATCAGTTGCAGCTATACTACTGATGCTGACCGTTCATAGGCGATTTAAACGTGAACCATTTATTCTCACTTAAACAATCAATCTATACCAAACTGCCGCTTAATTGGTTATTGGCGGCATGTTGTATGGTGCTTTTGGGATGCTCAGAGCAGCCCAGTGAGGCAAATAAAACCTATTTGTCTCGCTTGAGTAATACCTTACAAACGCCTGAGCCACACACAAAGCCACTGCAACAATTAGCCTTAGTAGAGCCTGTTGAAGCGTTGCAACCTGCCATTAAAATTGGCATAACTGAACTAGCTGGTATTAGCCAATGTAAACTTAACGTTTTAATAAGCGAGCATAATAATCAATTAGGCAAAACAGCCACCGCTGCTAGCCAATTGAAGTACCAAATAGATTTTATTCAAAGCGCGCAAAACTGTTTAAACACCTTAGATAAACAAAGCAACGTTCACAGTAAAATTGCAGCGGCAAAAACCCAAAAACAAACTCAACTCGCTCATTATTTTAATAATGTTTTATATAGTGAACCTGAACTGAGCAGCACTTGGCAGCTTACTGGCCAAGAACTCAGCACCCAACCAGCTGGGTTTAGCGACACAGTTGAGGCGCTTAAAAAGCTAACTACCATAAAACACCAAATAGAAACGAAAAAGAGTATGGCAATAAACAGCGATGATATTTTGTCAGCGCTTGAACCGCTCAACAGATACAAATTTGACCAACAGCTTATTCAAGCTGCGCGAGAACAAATTAGCTTAAATCATACAGCAACCCAGTTTGTAAATTCATTAGTAGTAGAAGATATCTGCCCTGAAGGGAAAAACAAGCAGCAGGCTAAAATTGTCAGTAATATATTTAATAAATATTATTTAAAACAAATACAGCCTTATCAAGCACAGCTGAGCGGGTATTTAGAAACATTGCAGCCGCTTTATATGCAGCTATGGTTTAATCAAGCAGTGAGTAGTGAAGCGGTAAATGCCCTACTTGACCCAAATTCTAACAACTTACTCTCTCAGCTAAAAGCGTCAGCAAAAGAGCATGTTATCTGGTGGCAAAAATTTTATAAAACGTGCGAAATCAGTCCAATATGAATAAAAAAACGGCAAATAAACTTAAAAACCATAAACATACTTGATTCACCACTCATCACGCTATATATTAGCGACCGTTGTTAAGCAATTAACAATTCTTAAATACAGAAGTACGACTGTAGCTCAGTTGGGCGAGATTGGACCGAAGCGAAGCTTCGCAGCCGAACGAGGTGGAGGCAGGACGCCGACAGGATGAAGCTTCATGGATGAATTAAATAGTACGTAAACTCATAGTACGACTGTAGCTCAGTTGGTTAGAGCACTACCTTGACATGGTAGGGGTCGGTGGTTCGAATCCACTCAGTCGTACCAACATTTAAGAATCCTAAAATAATTGTACGACCGTAGCTCAGCTGGTTAGAGCGCTACCTTGACATGGTAGAGGTCGGTGGTTCGAATCCACTCGGTCGTACCAATTAAACTCTACATTTCAAACAGTTAAAAACCCTATTCAATCTATTCGTTTAATTATTCAACTAAAAATTAAATTCTTAGTTTTTTATTATTTTGTATTCAAAATTTTAAAATAACGAGAGCCAAGCCTCAAAAGATCATCCTAAAAATTCCAGTTTTTATCGATTTGTGCCCAAACTTGTGCCCAAGCGCCCAAACCACTTTTTTAGCTCTTTAATCTTCCTCAAAATTAGACCCCTACCCTTGCAAATTCACAAACCTCAAATCACAAATTCCAAACCAAAAATTTCAAATCAGGTGACCACTACCCTAATATTTTCCGTGTCATTTCATGAAATATTCTATGACCCCTATTCCATAAACTGCTTCTGTGCCTTGTTTAGACATCGGTGCCCACACAAGGCACTAATACACTAATTAGTTGTTCGGTAAACGTCAAGTAATAGCAAACATGATAGCCACAGACCCCACG
>NZ_JBQKUL010000098.1:0-2988 GCF_054968565.1 Pseudoalteromonas sp. G5_S1_54_S4
CTTTTTTGTCAACACTTAATTTTTAGTTTCTTTTAAAAGATTTAAAAGCTAAGTTTTACTCGACTCACTTACCGTTTGTTCAGCGCTTTTCATTGCTGCCTGCCGGGTCAGTGGATGCGCATTATAGGGATATTCTGGAGAGGGTCAATGCTTTATTTCAGTTTTATTAAATTAATTTCAATTTAGTACAATAACCATACAAACAAAGGGCTACAGGGCTGTTTTTGATTAAAAAGCATTCACATAAGGCATGATTATTGAGAGGGGAGGAAGTAAAAGCGATTTATAGATAACCGCTACATCGCTTTTACTTAAAACTTTACTAATTACTGAGTTGTTATTTCCCATACGGCAATTGAGCCTGAGATTTCATTACCGATTATAAGCAGTGCTTCGTTTGTTGCACTTTGCGCTGCAGGAACAAATGTCATTCCTTCAGGAGCAAGATCGCCACTTATATCTGCACTTGGTTCTAAACCACGATTATAAAAGTAGTCTTGAAATTTCACATCGTAAGGGTTGGTTATATCAAACACCATTATTGTGCCCATACGCTCTAAGCCAACAAAAGCAAATAACCTATCGCCAACCTCACCTAATGTTAGCGCTTCGGGTTCTGCCCCTTTATCATCTGAGCGTGTATCGCCTTTATTTTCATCTTCGTTATTATTGAATGCATTGCCATGAACAGAAGCGGTTACTCGTGCAATTTGATCGCCTGAGTCAAACACCACCAGCCCATTGCTATCCCAAATGGTAAATGACCGTGCGCCATAAGCATAAAGCGATTCGTATTGGCCGTCGTTATTTTTATCACCTTTTACTGTTGTAACTTTTAAACGACCAATGTCGTTATCATCGTTATTTAAGTAATCGAAGTTAGCTGCGAGAGCTAGATCTTCTGCGCGGCTTTCATCTATATATGCCAAACACCCATCTTTAGCGTCATAATCAAGGCCGCCCTGAGCGATGCAATCAGCTTCATCGCTTGCATCAAAAAAGTATTCGCGTGCATCACCCTCGTTGGCAGATACAATAAAGTTGGCTCCTTTCCAACTAAAACTTGCAATTGTATCTGGCTGATACATGCCATATAAACCAGGGTATGATTTAAAGTTAACACCGCCGTCTTTATCTGAAGCGTCAAATTGTAAGTTTGACCAATCTTTAAAACCGAGTCCTTTTAGCTCAAGGGAATTATCTTCAAGGTTGATGATGGCTAGAGCGTTATTTTCTTGAATAGAGACATAAGCGTATTTATTATCCTTGGAAATGCTCACATATTCTGGCTCTAAATCCATCGCAACCGTGGTATTTATTAAATTACCATTAATAGTACGTCCAGTAGGATTGGCAAACACTAAGCCCTGCGCTTCTAATTCTGCTTGCTTATTATTGTAAGCTTGAAAGTTTATGCTCAAAGCGGTATCGGCAATAGTGCCGTTATTGATATCGATAATGCTAATTGTGCCTTCGGGGTCGATACTGTAGTCGCCATTAGGTTCACCTTCATTAGCAACCACTACTTTTGCACCATCATGGCTAAAGGTAACCATGTCGGGTAGGGCACCTACAGTTACATTTTTAATAAATACTGGTGTATCTCCGCCAATATTGTAAAACGCTATTTGGCCAGCTTCGCCCACGTTTGTAGCAGCCATTGCTACCGCTAATAATTGGTTATTTGCATCGATAGCTATGCTGTTTGCATCACCAGGCGTATTTTCATTTAGTGAGAGCGTAATGGCAGAGGCTAAGTTGGTCGCGGTTACAATACCTTCGTTATCTTTTACTAATGCTGCAGTGTCGAACGTATCGGCAGGAATGATATTCACAACTGCCTCATCGCCAGAGCTATTAATGGCATAAATCCACTTTTTAGAGGCTTGGTAGGCGACTATTTCAGCTGCACCCTCTGGGCTTTGTGCATTGAGTACTGCGCGGCCAATAAGATTGATATTTAAAGCTGAATTTGCATTAGTGCCGTTTTCACCATTACTACCCGCTGTACCTTGTACACCCTGTGCGCCATCTTGGCCGTCATCACCATCAAGTGAGCAGCCAGTTAATAGTGATAGCAAAGAAAAGGCTATTATTGATTTGTTTAACATTATTGTTTTCCTTAGTGTTGTATTTGTTAAATATCAACACACAGGGATGACAACAGTATGGCATTTTTATTTATAGAATATTTAGACAATAAAAAAGCGAGTTATAAAACTCGCTTTAATAGGGCTTGGCCTGTTACTCATTAAAACGGACTGGCCGCTACATATTATTTATATAATCATCGCGCATTTTTCGAGTTATTTTTATAAACTCTTTTAACTCATCAACGGAAGGTTCAATACCTTGTTGGTTTTTCTGTTCAAACCAATCGGTAACATCACTGATTATGACGGAACCACCCTGTAGGCATAATTCATCATTTTTTAGCCAAACATCGGGACCTCTTAATGATGGACTGGTATACCAATTACAAAAGCTATATCCCTCGAGTGTTAATTTAGACTCAATATAAAAACTATTAGCAATAGATAAAATTATATATAAAGGTATTGCGCGCAGCATAAGCTTTACCATTAACCTTATTGTTTTTTCATTGCGGAAGTTCAATACTTTTTGTAAACCTGCAATTGTCATTAAAACAGGAAATGGAGCCATTACTATTATCGGAGCCAACAAGCCGCTTTCTCGAATATAATAAAGCGACTCATCAAAATAAACATTTTCAACAAACCCATAATAAGAGAAATAAAATAAAGCAATTGTAAATAATATAAAAGCAAACAGGCCTATCACAACAGTTAATTTATGCTCGAAGCTTTGTTCTGTAAAACGTTCCTCGGATTTTTCCCATTCTAAAATAGACATTGTTTATAGCTCATTTTTATTAGGGTGAAATTTACCTCTGGAGGCCAGAAGAATCCTTTTATAAAATTATTTAACTTATCTGGTTATTTTAAATAAAAACGACTGCAGCAATTT
>NZ_JBQKUL010000099.1:0-2400 GCF_054968565.1 Pseudoalteromonas sp. G5_S1_54_S4
ATTTAATAACTCGAGGTAACTATGAAAACACACTCTAAAAAAGACGTACAAGATAACGTTCAAGACAATATTCAAAATGATGACTATACAACGGTATTGGTAGGGTTAGCGAAAAAGTTATCGCCTAGCTCAACAGGTTTAATTGGCTATGAGGTCGCTAAAGACTTGAAGAGTAATGTGCTCTATATCAGGCTGACAAGTAATTCAGATGGCGGCTTATTCTCTAAAGAATGGATAAAGTTAGATGAAATTTATGATCTAATACTCACGCTCGGTGATAAGCCATTTAACTCATCCGTATTTAAAGCGCTATTTAAAAGCGGCTCAGCCAACAATACATCATTTATTGCAGCAGTACTTCGTCATGAGGAGCTTGCATTAATTCAGCCTACTGAGAAAAAGGTATTTCTACACTTAGCTAACCCCCTCATTGTTAATCAACAAGACCGGATTGCTAAGCTTAAACCTTTAGCAACACCTAATAAGGTGACTAAGTAACTTTTAGCATATCAAAGCTTCATACAACCCTACCTAACTCCACCAGCTTTAACGTAACTAAAAAGAGAACTCATTATGTCAATTTCCCTGAGCAACATTGGGCGCATTCGTGTGCCTGACAACTTAATAAACCAGTTAGATTCACTTCTGATTGATATCGATATTCGCAATCTCACATCAATTACATTTAACTTTCGAGATCCAGAATATAGCGTCACTAACGGGGGATTTCACCCAGTAGAAATTCGCTTATTTAAAGATAAGCAAACATGGCTATTGGATTATTTCACGGACTTTAGCTATGCAGGTACATATCCTGAACTTGAGAAGGAAGTCGATATTCTATTTCAAGAAGGGACGGTTTATTTAGCCTATGTTGGTAGCCTTGGCGAGCAACCAGCAATAGAGGTAACTAAAATAACAATCACTAATTTTATTTCATACTTAAATATGGGCGTATATCAAACTCAAATAAGTACTGACTAACCCGCTATAGACCGGAGCAAGGGTGTTTGCTTTCTACACGCAAGTGCCCTGACTTCATTAGTTCAACAACCACGTTAACCAATGTTAGTGACTCTACAAAACTCTGCTCAGAGACAATCGAATTACTAATCCGGTTAACGCTATACGGTTTAAATTATGGATATTAAAAATGATAGGTCTTTTTCATCACTTAAATGAGTTTAAGAAAAAAAGAGTCAAACCAGTGATAGGCAGTGTTGTTTATTGCGACTTGTTCTCTAATTACGCTAGCCACTCAGGTGTTTACATTGGTAATAACCAGATAGTTCACCTAAACGGTAAAGGCCAAATAGAAATGGTAAGTCCTAAAAGATTTATTGCTGGAACGACTGCTTTCGCGATAAATGTATCATGCAGAGGCGAAAAGGCCGTAGGGTCAAGAACTGTCGCTAATAGAGCAAAGAAAAAGCTTAACACCTCACGTAATTATAATTTGCTATTTGATAACTGCCATCAGTTTGTAGCAGGCTGCTTAACAGGTGACTTTGACAATAACGCGAATAACTTCTTATGGATACTTGAGATGACAGCTGAAGATGAACTTGGATCTGATAATTGGCAGCTTTGGATGATCTAATATATAAAAATACAGCCAGTAATGACTGTATTTTTTTAGTTTAATTTGACTAGCTATATCAACAAACCATTTAAATTAGCTTAGAAAAAGCAAACTTAATTGAAATGAATAGTATACTACAAGCAAAGGTAGTAACTCTTTAAGCATTTGTTTTACGACCTTTTAATTTTCACTAAATCGCCTTCTACGACTAAACACTCGTATCTTTCTTTGATTTTGAAAAAGTCACCTTTTTCTTTATATTCAGTTATACGTTCAATTCTTGTATTAACTAACAAATCCCCATCAATACCTGTTTTTTGACCATTTCTAATAGCCTCATCCATAGCGCGCTGCATAAGGTTATCTTTTGGACCTGAAATATAAGCTAGAGTTTGTAAGTTCACCTGATAGCAAGCTTTGCCTTTTGTATATGAAACTGTGTTTGTACCTTTCTCATATTCTAAATTCCGTACATTAAATGATGAAGCTGCTGTAAATTGCCCCAGTCGCTCATTAGTATCAGGTGGGAATTGGACGCACCCTGTAAGAATTGATAAAAAAGGTATTGTTGTAATTATATTTTTCATATGCACGAAATTTCCTTGTATGTGATGTACAACTAACATTTAATAATGAACTCATCGTACATATTTCTGCCGACTTAACGCTCACTTATATAATTTGAATAGATTATCTAAGTTATTATTGTAACTAACTTTTATAAGTCTTTAAATAAATTTAAATGAAACAATATGAGCATATCGTTCATCCTTACGAATGTTATGTAACTATGAAAGCCTATTTGACTGCTTAGTGCC
>NZ_JBQKUL010000100.1:0-2395 GCF_054968565.1 Pseudoalteromonas sp. G5_S1_54_S4
TATTAAGCGACAATTACGGTGGCCGGTCTAGCGACAATTATCTTGGCCGGTTGATCTGATAAGGTTCGGTACAGCAGAACGGAGGAGTTCACTGTGCCGGGAACACGAATCACTGATCAGCAGGTCACTATTTATATGAAACATAGAAAGCGTAATAGCCAAGTTATCGCGGCTGCGAAAGCAGGTATTTCAGAACGTTCAGCAAGGCGCATTGATAAACTGGATGAGCAGCCATTGTCTAATAAACGCCAATGGCGAACGCGTATAGATCCACTTGAGTCTATCTGGGACAGTATTGTTGTCCCTCTACTTCAAGGTGATGCAACGTTAACTCCAGTGGGAATTTTTGATCACCTTTGCGAGTTTCACACCGACAAATTTAACCCTAGCTCACGGCGTACATTAGAGCGTCGAATTCATAAATGGCGGGCACTGTATGGCTCAAGTAAAGAGGTCGTATTCCTGCAAACACACGAGTATGGCCTATTAGGTATGTGTGATTTTACACATGTGAAGTCACCCGTTACCATTGCTAGTGAACCCCTAAAGCATATGTTGTTTCATTATCGTATGCCCGCCAGTGGCTGGGCTTACGCCCAAGTGATTTACGGCGGTGAAAGCTTTGCTGCTTTTTCTGATGGCGTGCAAAACGCATTTAAAGCAGCCGGCGGTGTGCCTAAAGAAGTGCGTACAGACAGTCTGAGTGCTGCGTATCGTAATCACACTAATGATAACGATTTTACAGAGCGCTTTAATGAATTAGTCACCCATTATGGCTTTAAAGCGACCCGCAATAACCGCGGTATTGCGCATGAAAATGGGGCTATTGAGAGCCCTCATGGGCATCTTAAATCGCAACTGGAGCAAGCATTAAAAATCCGTGGTAGTTATGACTTTCAGACAAGAGAAGTCTATGAATCGTTTGTTGCCGACATTGTAGCTCGCCGTAATCGCCGTGTAAGTGATAAATACGCAGTAGAGCAGCGACAATTACATGCTTTACCACGGACGATGAGCGTCAATTACACCGAGCATTATCTAACGGTGTCACGTACGAGTACTATTTCATTGAAACGTGTTACCTATAGCGTCCCGTCACGCCTTGTTGGTAGCCGATTACTTGTTCGTTTATATGACAACCGTTTAGAGCTGCGCTATGGCAGCGATTTAGTTCAAACGTTAGCGCGTGTCTATGCCTCTAAAGGGTGCCGTGCACGTAATATTAGTTACTTGCATGTTATTGACGCACTGGTTAAAAAACCATTGGCATTTCGCTACTCACAACTACGTGACGACTTACTTCCAAGCGACAATTACAAAGCTATTTGGGAATACGTTAATGCCCACCTTTTAGCGGATGAAGCGAGCTATTACATGGTGAAATTGCTCCATTTAGCGAAGCAAAGTGGGTGTGAACGTCAATTAGGACGATTTGTAGCAGCGTCAATTACTCAGCGACAATTACCGGCCATCCGAGAATGTGAAGCGCAATTTTTAGTGATTGCATCAAACATACCCACAATAACAATAAAGCAACACAGCTTGAGCGCTTATAGCAGCATGATACCGGGAGGCCTACATGGATAACTTCACGGCCTCGTTACCTTTAATGCTGAAACAATTAAAGCTTAGCACCATGCTTCAACAGTGGAATACCCTGGGCAAAAAAGCGATAGAAGAGCAATGGAGCCCGCAGCAATACTTGTCTGAGCTGTGCCATATTGAACTTGCGACACGCGATGATAAACGCCTTCAGCGGCTTTTAAAAGATGCAAAATTGCCCGTGGGTAAACACCTTAGCAGCTTCGACTTTACCCTTGTTGATGGGGTTAGTAAGCCCCTTGTTGCTGATTTAATAAATCAGCCGGATTGGTTGAAGCACGGTGGCAATATATTGCTATTTGGCGCCAGTGGTCTTGGTAAAACGCATATCGGCAGTAGTATCGGTTATGGCCTTATCGAGCAGGGCCATAAAGTTAAGTTTGTTGCCGCGTCAGCGATTGTTCAACAACTCCAGCAAGCAAAGCGACATTTACGCTTGCAAGATGAACTTGTAAAGCTCGATAAATACAGCTTATTAATCGTTGATGACGTTGGTTACGTTCGAAAAACGGAACAGGAAACGAGCGTGCTGTTTGAATTGATAGCCCATCGCTATGAGCGACACAGCATGATCATCACATCAAACAAATCATTTGAGCAATGGGATGAACTATTTGAAGATTCAACGATGACAGTCGCGGCAATCGATCGTTTGGTTCATCATGCCACGATTATTCATTGCGAAGGTGAAAGTTACCGACGCAAAACAGCGCTCAATAAGAGCAAATAAAATTCGGTGTCAACCGGCCAAGATAATTGACGCGGAACCGGCCAAGTTAATTGACGCTAGATA
>NZ_JBQKUL010000101.1:0-2366 GCF_054968565.1 Pseudoalteromonas sp. G5_S1_54_S4
GGCCATAAGTGGACAGTGCTAACGCTTTGCTAATTGGCTGCCGCAGCGCAGCGTAGGCAGTCCAGTGGAGGCCATGCTGTTTGTGGCCGGAACGAAATTAAGCAACTTGTTATGTTGAAACATGCTTGATAAGCCCCTTAGCTACGAAATAAAAAACAAAGCAGACAAATAACAGCCCAAGGAAACGAATTGCTTTTGGTGCGTCTTTCTTAATTTTCACCTGAACGGCGATGCCAAACTCATCACCGATGAGCCACAAAAATATCTTGTGTAAACTCCATAAAACCATAAATACGTAAACACTGAGGAGCCCATAAAATTCAACATCGGCTACCATCAACGTGATCGTAATGATTAATGCAGCTACTAATACCCCAAAACTGATTGTCTTAATACGAGCGATCAATATGCTGCTCCAACATAACGCCCCAATATGCCGACGAAAAGAGCGCAGCGAGTTGAGGTCGGAATAATTGGTTTGTTAGCTTTGTATATCAATTTCAACAACTTGAGCCTCTTTAAATATACTTTTAGCTTTTTCAAACACAGTATCTTTATTAGCTGGATGCACCGTAATATCGATTGCGTTATCCGATAATGTAAAAAGTGTAAGACAACCCGCTTTTTGGATTTTTGCTATATCCGACTTTTTTACCAATCGTCCTTTGGTGTTATAAAAACGAGAGTAAGAATTTGTTCTTACCTGCACGTTTGCACCTAGGTCGTTAAACGTTCTTTCTGCTTTGTCCAAAAAGTTGATGGGAATCATTGATTCCAACTTTATAACCAAAACAAAGAATAATACTGAGGCGATAACTAATATTAAAATGTCAATAAAGCCTCCGCAAAGCTAACGCCCGCCACACGGGCGAGCAACTTGTTGCGAGTCCAGCGCCGCAGGCGCGATGTGCTGGCGCTTGTTATGTGCGTACATGCTACAGAACATGAACATCGTTGATTGTTGCAGCATAATTGTTGTTCCCAATTGGTACAAACTCAAATTCAACAGTTAGGTCGGTTATCTCGCCATTGGCGGGTAAATAAAAGCCGAAGATCAATGAGCCTGAATCGGTTTCTAAAAACTCAGGGTAACAATTCGCTATATTTTCGTTTTGAAAACTCACAGGGGCATCGCTACCAAAGTAATCATGCACAGCGTCTTTGAGTTCAGATTCTGCCCATACAACACCATAGTTATTGTTTATATCAATGAGCTTTTCTGCGTCTTCAAATTGATTTGTGGCTAATAAGCTCAGCCAATGCTGACAATAACTTTTAAGTTGATTCTCTTTATCTTCACTGGTGATTGAGAGCATGAGATACCTTAGAGCACATAACGCCTGCAGTTGCGGCGGGTGCGGAGCGCAGCGTAGCACACGTCCGACAACCTGCACTTGTTAAGCATTTTGCGACTTACCAGCAATTACTCCGAATTCACCGAGTATTCTTTGCTCTAGAATTCTAGTTACTGCTTCAAATGATGAGTTCGTATCGATAGCTTCTCTTTGATCGACTAGTTCATATTCAAATGGCAACTCTATCGCCATTTTTGAGGCATAAAACTGACCTAGCTGAAGGCGCCAAGGATAAGATGTGTACTCTGGAGTATAAACATGAAACAAAATCACCTTTTCATAAGCTTGATACTGGCTTAAGAGCCAATATTTTCCAACATTTGTATCAGGGTGAGTTTGTTTTACCTCCACTTCCAAGGCTATAACAACATTCCCATCAGTTAGCAGCCCATCAGCACGAAATCCATTTGAAGGAAAGCCAGGGATTGCTTGAAAACCATTAGTGAACGACAACTTTTCGCTAGCAAACTGTTTCATCCAGTCTGCCAACCTCGATTCATATTTTAGCCACGGTGACTTCACTGGACATGGTTCCTCGTATGCTTAACGCCCAAATTTAGCGCGGAAAGCCGCGCAGCGGGTTGACGTCGCAGCCAGCGCTTTTTGCTGGCGATAAAATTTGATTGTTATGTGTCTGCTGATTCATTAAACAATATCCTGTTTGAAAACGGATCTGTTACGGTAAAACACCTTGCACCCCAAGGGGCATCTTCAATGCTTGGTTTGTTGTATTTGTAAGGCTTTGCAGTAACTTGTGCGAAAAGTTGATCAAGATTGCTTACATTAACGAAGACCTTGCTGCCCGGTGTGCAGTCACCAGAGTGTTCACTCAGATGTAAAACAAAATCGCCAAGCGAAACTTGCATGTAAATTGGGTAACCATCCTCAAAACGATGCTCCCAATCTAGTTCCATACCGAGAAAGCCAAGGTAAAACTCTTTTGCTTTATCTTCATCGAAAATCCGCATTATTGGGATCGTCTGAAACTCCATGCCATCTACTCCATTACAC
>NZ_JBQKUL010000102.1:0-2355 GCF_054968565.1 Pseudoalteromonas sp. G5_S1_54_S4
GTAAGCGTCTAGCGAACCACACCTAGCATCGATGTTCTGATTATCTAAAAATACCTGCTCAATGATAAATTCGGAGCAGGTGATGAAAACTTACAGAACAAGCGCACAGTGGCAGCAGCTTTTGCTGAAACGCAGTACGTTTAGTGGTACTAATATTGAATTCTGCCAACACCATAATGTCGCTATTACGACTTATTATAAACAACGTGCTTTACTGGCAAAAGACCAGCCTAATTCCACCTTGCCAGTGCACACGCAGTGCCTTACATCATCACGTTTTGTCCAGGTAAAACAAACTACTGAAGTCTGCGCGCAAACTCGTCAAAATACGCTGCAGTTTGATACGCTAACCGGCCAACTCACGTTTCCTATCGATTTAGCGACGGCCGATATCGTTGCCATTATTAAAGGGCTAACGGTATGAGGATGTTCGTTGATGTACCCACCGTCTATTTATGTGCCGATGCCGTTGATTTTCGAAAATCAATTAATGGTCTGGGGGCGTTGGTGGAAGCAGAGCTTGAACTACCCGTGCTCAGTGGTGCGCTATTTGTGTTTTGTAATAAAGGCCGTGACAAACTCAAACTGCTTTACTGGGATAACACCGGTTTTGCACTGTGGTATAAGCGATTAGATAAGCATAAGTTCAAATGGCCCAAACTCATGTCACCCACCATGACCTTAAGCGAGCAGCAATTACACTGGTTATTATCGGGTTATGATGTGATTGGACACAGTAAAATTGATGTCGCAGGTAAGCAAATGCTTTAATATTTGCGATCGATTGATGATCATCAAAGTGAGTTCAGTTAGCACTGCAAAGCCTTTGATGATGCCTTAAAATAGGCGTCATGAAAAATGAACTCGCCCTTAAACAGCGCATTGCTGAACTTGAAAAACTGTTAGCGCAGAAGGATGCCCAGATTGCGGCATTGGAAGAGCGCTGGAACTTGGCCCAACAAAAACAATTCGGCAAAAGTGCTGAAGGCTTTGCCGGGCAAGGCGAGTTATTCAATGAAGTGGAAGAAATTGTTGAGGAAGTTGAGGCAGAGCAACAATCCATTAGCTATACCCGTAAAAAGCCGGTGCGTAAGCCACTGCCAAAAGACTTACCTCGTGAGCAGGTTATTCACGACATCATCGACAAAACCTGTGATTGCTGTGGCGGTGAGCTACATAAAATGGGTGAAGATAAGTCAGAAAAGCTTGAGTTCATACCCGCTAAAATCAAAGTGATTGAGCATATTAGGCCTAAATACGCCTGCCGTCACTGTGATAAATCCTCAACTCAGACACAGATTAAACAAGCCTCAATGCCTGCCATGCCCATCAACAAAGGCATTGCAACCAGCAGTTTGCTCAGTCAGCTTATCACCAGTAAATACCAATACGGGTTACCGCTGTATCGCCAGGAAGCGATGTTTAAGCAATACGGTATTGAACTCAGTCGACAGACCATGAGCAGCTGGATAGACAAATCAGCCTCACTCTTCGCGCCATTAGTTGAACGGCTTAAAGCCGAGCTGTTAAGGCAACCCACGCTGTTTGCCGATGAAACGCCATTAAAGGTGGTGAAATCGGACAAAGTAAACAGTTACATGTGGGTGTATTGCTCGGGTCGAGATTCACCAGACCCGAATAATCCCATCCCTAATATCGTACTTTACGACTTCCACAATAGTCGCGCGGCCGCCTGCGTGGTCAATTATCTTGATGGATATCAAGGGTACTTGCACGTGGATGGCTATCAAGCCTATGCCAGAACAGAGGCAACCTTAATTGGCTGCTGGGCGCATGCTCGTCGTAAATTTATCGACGCGAAAAAGCTACAAGGTAAAAACAAAACCGGCAAAGCGGATGTGGTATTGAGCCTTATCCAAAAACTGTACGGCGTTGAGTCACGCATCAAAGATAAAAGTGTGGATGACAAATATACGGCAAGACAAGAGGTTAGCCTGCCTATTCTTAGCAAGCTAAAAATATGGCTTGAGCAGGATCAGCCAAATTTAGTGGGGAACAGCAAACTGATAGAGGCAGCTAATTACCTGGCAAATCAATGGCACAAGCTCATACGCTATGTTGATGAAGGCCGACTTAGCATCGATAATAATAGAGCAGAACGCGCGGTAAAACCGTTTGTGATAGGCCGAAAGAATTGGTTATTTAGCCAAACGGCTAACGGTGCCCATGCTAGTGCCACCCTTTACAGCATTGTGGAAACCGCCAAGATAAATGGTCTAATCCCATTTAATTACATCTGTGCTTGCCTTGATGAACTGTGCCAGCCTGAGCCCGATATCGACAGCTTGTTACCCTGGAATTTTAAAACATAGGTGTAGTTCGCTAGACGCTCAC
>NZ_JBQKUL010000103.1:0-2346 GCF_054968565.1 Pseudoalteromonas sp. G5_S1_54_S4
GTATCCGTCCGGTGATCACCGCCTAGCCTTTAAAATTCCACGGTAATAGACTATCGATATCAGGTGTTGATTGGCACAGCTCATCTAAACACGCGGTGATGTAATCGTATGGCGCTAAGCCGTTGGCTTTGGCTGTTTCGATGATGCTGTAAAGTATCGCGCTTGCGTTAGCACCTGTTGCTGTTTGGCTAAACAGCCAGTTCTTCCGGCCTATCACAAACGGTTTGATGGCTCTTTCTGCACGGTTGTTGTCGATACTCAGTCGCCCATCATTAATGTACTCAATGAGTTTCGGCCACTGGTTTGCCATGTAATTGGCGGCATCAATGAGTTTACTATTACCAACAAGGTTTGGCTGATGTTTTTCAAGCCACTGTCTGAGTTTATCGAGTATCGGTTTACTCTGTGCTTGTCGAGTCTGGTAACTCTCATCCGCTGATTTATCTTTCAACCGTGACTCTATCCCATACAGCTTTTGTATTAAGCTGAGCACCACATCGGCTTTGCCTGTCTTATTTTTCCCTTGCAGCTTTTTCGCTTCAATGAATTTCCGACGTGCGTGCGCCCAGCACCCCACAAGACTGGCCTGTGTCTTTTCATAAGCTTGATAACCATCAACATGTAAGTACCCTTGATAGCCATCAAGATAATCCATCACGCAGGCGGCTGCGCGACTAGTGTGGTAGTCGTAAAGCACGATGTTAGGGATGGGGCTGTCGGGTTTAGGTGAGTCAGCACCTGAGCAGTACACCCACATGTAACTATTCACTTTATCTGATTTCACCACATTGACCGTGGTTTCATCAGCGTTAAGGAGTGGTTGCTTGAGTAATTCTTCTTTTAACCGTTTAACCAGCGGGGTAAACAGCGCTGCTGACTTAATCACCCAATCGCTCATGGTTTTGCGGCTCAGCTCAATGCCGTATTGCTTAAACATGCTCTCTTGGCGATGAAGCGGTAAACCATATTGATATTTACTGGTGATGAGTTGGCTAAGTAAGCTCGCGGTGGCAATGCCTTTGTTAATGGGCATGGCGGGCATAGGCTGTTGCTTTATCGTTGACCCAGTGCCTGATTTTTCACACTCACGACAGGCGTATTTAGGGCGAATATGTTCAATCACTTTGACGTGTGCTGGAATGAACTCAAGCTTTTCAGCAGTATCTTCACCGATTTTATGTAACTCACCACCGCAACATGCACAGCTTTTATCTGCTATGTCGTGGATAACTTGTTCACGGGGTAAGTCTTTTGGCAGTGGCTTGCGTTTAGGCTTGTTGCGGGTGTAGCTAATTCCTTGCTGCTCAGGCTCAGCTTTCTCAGCAATCTCTTCAACTTCATTAAATAATTCACCTTGCCCTACAAAGCCTTCAGCACTTTTGCCGAATTGCTTTTGTTGGGCTAAACGGAATTGCTCATATAAATAGGCGATTTTAGCATCTTTCTGTATAGATACTTCGCGCTCATATTTAAGCTGTTTTTCAAGCTCAGCAATGCGTTGTTGTAAGGTAAATACATCGTTCATGCCGTTTATTTTACGGCTTTTATGCACAATGAATAGGGTTAATAACTTAAACCTTGATGATCATCAATTGATCTAAGTAATTAAGTCACTGTGTGCTGACTGACGTTGATTTCTTCATGGCCAATAACGTCATACCCTGATAATAGCCAATGTAATTGTTGCTCATTCAGTGTCATGGTGTCACGTTTAAGCTTAGGCCATTTAAACCTGTGCTTATCAAGTCGCTTGTACCACAATGCAAAGCCTGTCTTATCCCAATAGAGAAGCTTTAACTTGTCGCGCTTTTTATTACAAAACACAAACAGCGCGCCCGATAGCACGGGTAATTCAAGCTCACATTCCACCAACGCAGCAAGGCCATTGATGGATTTACGAAAGTCCACATGCTCAGCACATAAGTACACCTCGGGCGGATTAACAAACATATTCATGCTGATAGACCTTTAATAATTGAGACGATAGCATCACAGTTAAGTGTTGTGGGTAATGTCAGTTGGCCAGTGTGCGGATTAAAGTTAATCGTTGGTTGCTCAGTGATACTGACGTGTGTGCGTTGGGTTTGTTGCTCAACTCGGACAAATTGAGGTGATGCACCTGAAGATTTCACCTGTTGCATGCTTTTATATTTATAAAACGAGCTGATAGATACTTGATGGTGTTTGCAAAACGCTTCATTCGTTCCAGTAAATGATGAGCGAAGCGCTAGGATTTCTAGCCAACGTTTAGGGATGGGTGAATTCATAATGACCTCCAATAAAAAGTTGAAGGTATTTTCAAATACAAAAAATGGTGTTGCTAGGTGTGGTTGGCCGGACGCTTAC
>NZ_JBQKUL010000104.1:0-2344 GCF_054968565.1 Pseudoalteromonas sp. G5_S1_54_S4
ATAACATTTTAGTATTTATGCGACACGCAGTTTGTGTTGCATAATCGCTTGTTGGACTGAGGCGCTACCTGCTCGGTGTGTCAGAGATGGTGCTATTTATGCTATGGGAATTTGCTTTTTAGAGGCTCTAGCTAAATCAGCTAGTTTAATAAGCTTACCTATTATAATTTAAGCTTTCCCTGCATTGCTCAGCGTTTATTATCTATTTATTAAACCGAATGTTTAACCGTTAAGCAAGGATGTTTTTCTTACGCGCAGCCGCGACTAGCCTGAACAGTTAAGCAGGATAACTCATTGATTTGATGCAGCAAGCAAGGCTGCTAACTCGTTCGCGCTATTTTATTTGTCGCCATGTCTGAATTCATCACGCCAATAAATCGTAAGATACCCACTTTACATGACTGGCAAGGCCAATGCGGTATTAGTCGTTCTTGCTCTACCTTCGGCTTCACCGCTTTGAATGGGGTTGCTGATGCCTGAGCCTTTATTAACCCTAACTTTCGCTTGCGGCACGCATTAGCTAAAAAGCCATAGTGGCGAATACGCATAAACCCTTTCGGCAATACATGTTGTAAGTAGCGCCGTAAAAAATCATCACAACTCAGTGTCATGACTTTATCGCGGTTGTTATCTGCATAGTCGCGATATTTAAAGCTCACTGACTGCTCATTCGCTGACACGAACCGCGATTCTGACATCACGCCTTTTCGGGTATAACGCGCAAGGTAGCTCACGAGCTTTTCACTGTACGTTAAACAGGCTTTGCTATACACACACCACTTTGTTGGGGTGTTTATCTTCGCGAATGAACTATCGCATTCATTGAGTTCCGCTAGCATTTTACCCCTAAAGACTGTTGATAACGCTTTTACGGGGTATAAATAGCCTTTTTCTATTTCATGCCAGTGCGCTTTATTTAGCGCCCCTGCGGGTATCAAACAATGCAAGTGGATATGCTGACTTAAGTTCTGCCCCCACGTATGCAGTACGCTTGTCATGCCTAACTGACCATGCTTTTTCCGTTTCGCAAATTTACTTAGCGTTTGCCATGTCGCTTTAAATAAACACTGATACAACGCATTTGGGTTATAGTGAGCAATGATATTCAACTCATGAGGGAGCGTAAAAACAAGATGAAAATACCGACACGGTAATAAATCTTCCTGCTGTTTTTGCACCCATTTAGCCGTGGCCATGCCTTGGCAACGCGGGCAATGACGGTCTCGACAACTACACCCAATTTTTTGCGACTCCCCACAGTTATCACATTGCCATGCTTGATAACCGAGCTGACCTGTTCTACATGATTGCAGGTGCTGACAGACTCGCAGTTGTTGATAGCTCATCGTATGATGCTGCCGATAATGCTCAAGATTTGAATTTAAAATATCAGCGAGATGCAAAGCGCTCATTGTTTAGCCCAACCTGCAAGCAGATCAATGCCGCCATGACCTAACTCTGGTAACCAATGTAAGTAACTTTGTGTGGTTTTAATATCACTATGCCCAAGCTGATGTTGCAGTTGATGAAGTGGCATACCTGATTCAAGTTGGTGTGTTGCATAAGCATGGCGTAGTGCATGTGGATTACAGTGTTTTAAACCACACGCTTGTGCGTGTTTTCTCAATGGCTTCCTAAAGGTCGATGCTGACATCGGTTTATCCATTAACAATCGCGAGTAAAACATCCAACCCGTTGGGTGATACATTTTCCAGTAACAACGTAATTGATTTAGTACGCTATCTGAAACTACAACATAACGTGATTTATCCCCTTTACCTTGTTCAATCAATATGGTTTTTCGCTGTCCATCAATGTTTTGCACTTTAATATGTAGCAGCTCACCAATGCGTAAGCCACAGCCATAGCAAACTACTATTAACGTTTTTAATCGCATATCCGTACAGCTTTCTATCAGTCTTCGCATATCATCACGCGACAAATAGGTGGGTGCGTGCGACTTTGCTTTTGGCAGTGCAATATCTAAGTTCAATGGCCGGTGTAAAATATGTTTAAACAAGAACCAAATGCTGTTTATCTGTACTTTTTGGCTTGATCTAGAAAGTTTGCGAATGGCAGGATCGTTAAAAAAGATATTCAACTCATCATCTGTGACTAAGTCGAGCGGTTTATTAAAGTAATGACTGAGTTTTAGTAAATGTTCACTGTAGCTTTTACATGTACTTTGCGAATAACCTCGATAGGCTATTTCAGTTTTGACTTGTTCAATGAGTGTATTCATGACTTACCTCCAAGTTATGGGATAACCCCAAGGTAAGTGTGGCTCAAATGATAAGAATAGGATCTCCGCGTAGCGGCTTAGTTCAACAATTTAATAGTGCGC
>NZ_JBQKUL010000105.1:0-2340 GCF_054968565.1 Pseudoalteromonas sp. G5_S1_54_S4
TAATCGGCGGATTTACGCGTACTTACTTTTATAAGTAAATCAGAGCGGGTCATTAGCTCAGTTGGTAGAGCAGTGGACTTTTAATCCATTGGTCGATGGTTCAAGTCCATCATGACCCACCACTTCTGGTACACTTTCTTCGACATGAAATATTCCCTACTATCTCCCTAATTTTTATTTATAAACTGCCTTGTTAGATTGCTATTATTTAGTGTTAGTTTCTCGTATAATTTGCACTATTAATTACACTGTAAATAAAGTGGTCGAGAACAATGAGTTTAGCTCAAACTATTATGCCAGAAGGCTATATCTTTCCTCCTAAGCCAGCTCCGTTAACACAAGACGAAAAAGGCGAATATAAAGCGCGAATAAAGCAGTTACTGCAAGAAAAAAACGCGGTACTTGTTGCTCATTATTACACTGATCCTGAAATTCAGGCACTCGCTGAAGAAACAGGCGGTTGTGTAGCCGATTCACTAGAAATGGCACGCTTTGGCGCTAGACACGAAGCCGACATGATCATTGTCGCTGGCGTACGTTTTATGGGTGAAACCGCTAAAATTTTAACCCCCAATAAAACTGTGGTTATGCCAACACTTGAAGCGACTTGTTCATTAGATATTGGTTGCCCTGTGGATGAGTTTTCAGCATTTTGTGATCAACACCCAGATCGTAAAGTGGTGGTATACGCTAACACCTCTACCGCGGTTAAAGCGCGTGCTGATTGGATAGTTACCTCATCGTGTGCACTTGAAATAGTAGAGCATTTAGATGAGCAAGGCGAAAAAATTATTTGGGGCCCAGATAAGCATTTAGGCAGCTATATTAAAAAGAATACCGGTGCCGATATGATCATGTGGAACGGCGCATGTATCGTACATGACGAATTTAAAACCAAAGCCTTAAAAGACATGAAGGCATTGCACCCAGATGCGGGCGTACTTGTGCATCCAGAATCACCGGCTGAAATTGTTGAACTCGCTGATGCTGTTGGCTCTACTAGCCAGCTTATTAAAGCAGCGCAAACTATGCCTAATAAAAAGTTTATTGTGGCCACCGATCGCGGTATTTTTTATAAAATGCAGCAACTATGCCCAGATAAAGAGTTTTTCGAAGCGCCAACGGCTGGTAGCGGCGCTACATGTAAAACTTGCGCTCACTGCCCATGGATGGCAATGAATGGCTTACAAGCGATTGAGGAAGCACTGATTGATGCCAGCGGCAAAGAAGTATTTGTTGATATGGACTTACGCGAAGGCGCACTTAAATCGTTAAATCGCATGCTTGATTTTACAGCCAATATGGCAAAATAATAAATGGCAATATAACGCATTAGATAAAGGCGATACTCAGGTATCGCCTTTTTTATTTGCTTATGAGGAGTTAGTTTGATTATTGAGCAGTTAAAAGCGTGATGTTAAAAAGGCCTTGCACCAAGCAAGTGTATTTCATACTATAGCGCGCTGTTGCACTGCAACATTGTGGAGAGATGGCTGAGTGGCTGAAGGCGCACGCCTGGAAAGTGTGTTTAGGTTAATCCCTAACGAGGGTTCGAATCCCTCTCTCTCCACCATTATTCTATATTAGGACGTCTCAGGACGTCCTTTTTTGTGCCTGCAATCACTTAAAATCAATAGCTTAGAGTGTCACTCTGTCCCAGGCTGTTTCATCCAAGCTCAAAGTTTTAGTATCTGAAATGGTATTCCTTGAATAAGCTGCCATAATAAAAGAATACTAAATTTGAGTGGGGTTCATTTTCTATGGCAAGATCAGCCAAGCAGCTTACCGATACAGCGTTAAAAAAAGTAAAAGCAGAAGATAAAGATATAATTTTATCCGATGGCAACGGTCTACAAGTAAAAGTTAGAAAGAGTGGTTCAAAGCTCTGGAACTTTAACTACTACCATCCAATTACAAAAAAGCGTATTAACATGGGGTTAGGCAAGTACCCAGATGTATCTATTGTAAATGCCAGAAAGTTAGCGCAACAAGCCAGAGAACTAGTTGCTTTAGGGACTGATCCAAAAGAGCATAGGGATGAAACTTTAGCTTTTAAACGGGCTCAAGAAGAGTTAACACTCAATAAAGTAGCTTTAGAGTGGTTTGAGGTTAAAAAGCCTGATTTTACGCAAGCTCATGGCGAAGATATTTGGCGATCGTTAAATAATCATATACTGCCGGTTATTGGTAAATATCCAATTGGCAAAATCAACGCACCACAAGTAATAAAAATATTAAGGCCTATAGAGGCTAAAGGTACTCTAGAAACTGTTAAGCGATTGAGCCAACGTTTAAATCAGGTTATGACATACGCTGTTAACAGTGGTTATATTCAAGCCA
>NZ_JBQKUL010000106.1:0-2325 GCF_054968565.1 Pseudoalteromonas sp. G5_S1_54_S4
TAACATTTTAGTATTTATGCGACACGCAGTTTGTGTTGCATAATCGCTTGTTGGACTGAGCCGCTACCTGCTCGGTGTGTCAGAGTTGGTGTTGTTTATGCTATGGGACTTTGCTTTTTGGAGGCTCTCACTTTCCTATCTAATTTAATCTGCTTAGCTAGTGTTATGTAAGCTTTCCCTGCATTGCTCAGCGCTTATTATGTATTCATTACACCTAAATTTGCCTTAATAAGCAATTATATTTTTTACACGTACAGAGGCCGCTAGCCTGAGCAGTTAAGCAGGTTAACTAATTGATTTTAAGCAGCTACCTAGCTGCTAACTCGTTCGCTCTACTTTGGTCCTTGTTTCATATAATTGGAATACGCCAATTAACCGCAAGATACCTGCCTTACAATGCTGGCAAGGCCAATGCGGTATCAGTGTTACGTTTTCTGTCTTTAGCTTCTCCACTTTACCTCTGTGTGATTCTTGTGACCTTATTAATGCTAACTTTCGCTTGCGACACGCATTAGCTAAAAAGCCATAGTGGCGAATGCGCATAAACCCTTTGGGCAATACATGTTGTAAGTAGCGCCGTAAAAATTCATCACAACTCAGAGTCATGACTTTATCGCGGTTGTTATCTGCATAATCGCGGTATTTAAAGCTCACTGTTTCTTCAGTCGCTGACACTAATCGCGATTCTGACATCACGCCTTTTCGGGTATAACGAGCAAGGTAACTAACTAGCTTTTCACTGTACGTTAAACAGGCTTTGCTATACACGCACCATTTGGTTGGCGTGCTTACCTTCGCGAATGAACTATCGCATTCATTGAGCGCCGCCAGCATTTTCCCTCTGAACACTGTTGATAATGCTTTAACGGGGTATAAATAGCCTTTTTCTATTTCATGCCAGTGCGCTTTATCAAGCGCGCCTGCGGGTATCAAACAGTGTAAATGGATATGCTGACCTAAGTTTTGCCCCCACGTATGCAGTACACTTGTCATGCCTAACTGACCATGCCTCTTTCGTTTCGCAAATTTACTCAGCGTTTGCCATGTGGCTTTGAATAAACACTGATACAACGCGTTTGGGTTGTAGTGCGCAATGATATTCAACTCATGCGGGAGTGTAAAAACAAGGTGGAAATACCTACATGGTAATAAATCCTCCTGCTGTTTTTGCACCCATTTAGCCGTAGCCATGCCTTGGCAACGCGGGCAATGACGGTCTCGACAGCTACATCCAATCTTTTGCGACTCCCCACAGCTATCACATTGCCATGCTTGATAACCGAGCTGACCCGTTCTGCATGATTGAAGGTGCTGACACACGCGCAGTTGTTGATAACTCACCGTATGATGTTGGCGATAACTCTCAAGGCTTGAGTTTAAAATATCAGCGAGGTGTAAGGCGTTCATTGTTTACTCCAGCTCGCAAGCAAATCAATGCCGCCATGACCTAACTCTGGTAACCAATGTAAGTAACTTTGTGTGGTTTTAATATCACTGTGGCCAAGCTGATGTTGCAGTTGATGAAGTGGCATACCTGATTCAAGTTGGTGTGTTGCATAAGCATGGCGTAAAGTATGTGGATTACAGTGCTTTAAGCCACACGCTTGTGCATGTTTTCTCAATGGCTTCCTGAAGGTTGATGCTGACATAGGTTTATCCATTAATAACCGTGAATAGAACATCCAACCTGTTGGGTGATACATTTTCCAATAACAACGTAATTGAGCCAGCACGCTATCTGATACAACAACATAGCGTGATTTATCCCCTTTACCTTGTTCAATTAAAATAGTTTTACGCTGTCCATCGATATCTTGCACTTTAATGCGTAGCAGTTCATTAATACGTAAGCCACACCCATAGCACACCATAATCAATGTTTTTAAGCGCATATCGGTGCAACTTTCTATAAGCCGTCGCATGTCATCGCGCGATAAATACGTGGGTGCGCGAAGTTTTACTTTTGGCAGTACAATATCTAAGTTAAGTGGCCGATGTAAAATATTCTTAAACAAGAACCAAATACTGTTTATCTGTATTTTTTGGCTTGCTCTGGAGAGCTTGCGAATAGCGGGATCTTTAAAAAATATATTCAGCTCATCATCAGTAATTAAATCGAGTGGTTTATTAAAATAATGGCTGAGTTTAAGCAAATGCTCGCAGTAACTTTTACAGGTACTTTGTGAATAACCAAGATAGGCTATTTCAGTTTTGACTTGTTCAATGAGTGTATTCATGACTTACCTCCAAGTTATGGGATAACCCCAAGGTAAGTGTGGCTCAAATGGTAAGAATAGGATCTCCGCGTAGCGGCTTAGTTCAACA
>NZ_JBQKUL010000107.1:0-2321 GCF_054968565.1 Pseudoalteromonas sp. G5_S1_54_S4
GTAAGCGTCCGGCAATCCACACCTAGCTTTTGATATTCCAAGGCAGTAAATCATCGATTTGGCAACCCGGTTTGCAGATTTGGGTTAAACAATAGCTAATATAATCGTAAGGTATTAGTCCGTTGGCCTTTGCCGTTTCCACTATGCTGTAGAGCATTGCACTGGCGTTGGCCCCATTAGCTGTTTGGCTAAACAGCCAATTTTTGCGGCCAATGACAAAGGGTTTAATCGCCCGCTCAGCGCGATTATTGTCGATAGACAAATGACCATCTTCAACATATTGAACCAACTTATCCCATTGATTCAGGCTGTAGTTGAGCGCTTCCCCTAATTTGGATTTAGGTAAGGTATTGAGCAAAGATTTTTCCAACCAAGCTTTATATTGGTTAAGTAATGGCTCCGACTCTTTTTTCCGGATGGCTTGTTTTTCAGGCGCTGTTTTATCTTTGATTCTGGTTTCAATTCGATACAGTTTTTGAATATGATTCAACGCCCAATTTGCTTTGCCCGTTTTTCCTTTGGGTTGCGCTTTTTCAGCTTCATCAAACTTACGCCGTGCATGTGCCCAGCAGCCAGCAAGCTTAGCTTTAGTTTGGTCATACCCTTGGTAACCATCCACTTGAAGGTAACCTGTATAATTAAGTAAAAAATTCGCAGGATAACAACCCGAACGACCCGGCTGATATTCATACAGTACGATATTTTTAAATGGGTTATTTGCAACAGGCGTGTCAGTACCTGTGCAATATAACCACATATAGGATTTTGTTTTGTCATCACTCACCACATTGACTGTGGTCTCGTCCGCTTGAATGACATGTTGCTCTAATAAGATTTGATGCAATTTGTCATACAGTGGTTTAAATAAACTGGCACATTTGATTATCCAGTCACTCATGGTTTGTCGACTGATTTCAATGCCGTGTTGTTTAAACATGGTTTCTTGCCGATAAAGCGGCAGTGCGTATTGATATTTACTGGTGATGATTTGGCTGAGTAAGCTTGGTGTTGCAATGCCTTTAGGAATTGGACTCGCTGGCATCGGGGCTTGTTTGATTTGAACTTGTGTTTCGTTTTGCTCACAGGCTCGGCAGCTGTATTTAGGTCTAACATGTTCAATCACTTTGATTTGAGCTGGAATAAATTCAAGTTTTTCAGATTTATCTTCACCCATTTTATGCATTTCACCACCGCAGCAGTCACAGCTTTTATTTTCGATGTCGTGCACAATCACTTCGCGTGGTAAATCAGCCGGTAACGCAGTGCGTTTAGCTTTTTTACGGGTGTAAGTAACGGTTTCGTTTTCAGCTTCAACTTCACGTTCTAACTCAGCGATGTCTTCCGCTTCGTTAAATAAATCACCTTGTGCAGGGTGGCCTTCGGTTGATTTACCGAATTGTTTTTGTTGGGCTAATTTGAATTGTTCTTCTAAATACGCGATTCTGGAATCTTTATCCGTTACTTGTTTTTCAAGTTCGGCAATGCGTTTGAGAAGTTGCTGCTCTAGTTCAGTCATAGGGGTATTTTACCCTGTAACTCGCTGATTATCTGCATGTTATTCAGATTAAAAGCTGATCAGGTATGATCTAAAGTTATAAGCTCAAGTTTGATAAAATCAGCGGTTTATGACCAACAATATCAAAGCCATCGAGCAGCCAGTGCAGTTGTTGCTCAGATAAAACAAGCTGGTTTTCATGCTCGGCATTCGGCCATTTAAACTTATTGTTTTCTAATCGCTTATGCCACAAAGCAAACCCCGTTTTATCCCAGTAAAGGATTTTGAGTTTATCTTTGCTTTTGTTGCAGAAGATAAATAAAGCACCGGACATCACATTTAAATTCATTTCAGCGACAACAATATTAGCTAAACCATTAATCGATTTTCGAAAGTCCACCACTGGGCGGTGCAGGTAAATGTCACTTGGCTCAACAAACATTTTCATTTAACTAAACCTCTAATCAAATCAGACAAATACTGTGCAGAGGTTGAACCTGGCAATTTTAATTCTCCAACCTGCAAAGTCAGTGTGATATGGGCAGGCTCAACAATTTCTTGCAAACGGGTTTGTTCAGTTTGAATGGTCACTTTGCTGAAACTAGATTGGGCGGTTAATTGTTTGCGGTACTTATAAAAAGTGGACGTTGCTAAGTTATTTTGCTGGCAAAAATCTTGTATGTTTAAACCAGAGCCTGGTTGTCGGCGAATTAAATCTAGCCATTGTTGTGTTCGATTGGTTTGCATAACTCACTCCTGTGATTAAAAAGAAATGAGCTTAGCGAATATAAAATAAATGTTTAGGTGTGGTTTAGCCGACGGTTAC
>NZ_JBQKUL010000108.1:0-2299 GCF_054968565.1 Pseudoalteromonas sp. G5_S1_54_S4
GGTTCGGGGTTCGGGGTTCGGGGTTCGGGGTTCGGGGTTCGGGGTTCGGGGTTCGGCAGGATTGTGTTTGGTATTAATTAAAAAGCAATTCGTCATTTATTTATTCATCACCTAACCCTTCAACTCTTGATAAAGCAAATTATAATTGGCAGTTACACAACATTAATTACACCCTCGGAGCCTTTACCCTATACGCGGCATAAAGCCCCGCCTACAAAATAGTGTGCGCCACCCCATCAGCCTTAGTTTACCTCGCACACGTTTTAGGCTCGAAGCCCGTCGCTCGTAGCCCGTTAACCTTTAACCTAAACTAAACCATCGCGGCTTTTACATACACATCAAAGCGGTTCTTCTTGGTTTTGATTTGCATGCTTGGGGTTTTATCATTTAAAAATGGTGCGTAATCGGGGCGTTTAACTACAACACGTTTGCTGGCAAGGGGGTAGGCAAACTCGAGTAAATCATCGGCGTCGGTATCGCCACCTACTAATTCTTGGAATACGCGCATTTCTTTTTTAACCAGTGCTGATTTTTCACGGTGCGGAAACATAGGATCTAAATACACTACATCGGGCACGCTGTCACATTGAGCAAGTAAGGTATGGCTTGAGCCAAATATTAAGCTCATTTTTTGCTGCATCCATAGGCCAATTTCACTATCGTTATAAGCACGTTGTAAACCGTCATATAACAGCGCGGCAACCACGGGGTGGCGCTCATGTAAAATGACTTTACAGCCTAGCGAGGCTAACACAAAACCATCACGCCCAAGGCCTGCTGTGGCATCGAGTACCACTGGCGTTGCGCCCTTATTAAGACCAACTGCTTTGGCAATTGATTGCCCTTTACCACCACCAAATTTACGTCTATGTGCAACGGCACCAGTTACAAAGTCTACGTTAATTGCACCTAGTTTAGGCTCATCAGTTTTATATAGGCTTAGTCCTTTATCATCGTAATGCAAACTAAAGCCACGGCTTTGCTCCGCCCATTGAGCAAGCCCAAAGCGTGTTTCTAACTCATTCAAATATGGCCGACACTCTTTAAACGCACACTGTATAACCACTTCACACTCCGATGATAAATTTCACCGCTATTATACCCAAACAGCAGCAATATACGAAGTTCGCAAGGTGTATAGTTTAAAACAACTCAATATCGTTATTTTCACTCTCAGATTCTGGCTGCGCTTGTTGTTTACTTAGTTGTGTTTGAGTAATTAAGTCATCACGCTGTTGAGTAGTTGTTTTTAGTTGGTGCTTAATAAAGGCTAAATCATTCGTGGTTGCAACCAGCTGCTGTGATGTATGGCTAAGCTGAGTTATTTGCTCATTGAGCTGCGAAGCTGGTAAGTCATTTTGTGTTTGCATTAACGATTGGAGTTGCTCGAGCTGCTCTGTAAGCTGGCTAATCGCATTCGTTTGCATGGCGTTTTGATTTTTAAGCTGGGCAACAATATCTTTAAAAGCAAGGGTGAGCTCATTGTCGCGCATTAGTCGATATTGGTGCTGCTGTATAGTAACTACTTTTTCGTTAGTTACTTCTAAAATATGCGGAAATAAATCTTTATAGCGACCATACAGTGATGGCGTATCTATTGGCATATTTTTAATTAACAGTGAAATATTAGGGTAATTAATAATAGTACTATGACCAATATCAACAAAGCGCTCTGCATTTTTATGCTGCATGAGTAGCTCTTGCTCTAATGGGCATACACCCGTCTCTTGGCTATAAAACACTCCCTGGTTATTTTGCCAAAAAACAACCACGACATTGAGATGTAATGGCGTAAAAAAGCCTAAAAAGTATTCACTTAATAGTTCTAAATTATCAGCATGGTAGCTTTGACAAACAAAGCGCATAATGCGTCCCATGTCACCGGTTTCAATCATCGCCATTTCAGCTGTTTTATTGGCCTTTGCTATATCATACTGCAGTGCTGCGCATTGCTTGCGGTACTGATAAAGAATTTTAATACGTGCCATCAGCTCCTGTGCATTAAAAGGCTTTAAAATGTAGTCAGCCCCACCAACACTAAACCCTTTAATACGTTCGGCCTGCCCCACTTTGGATGATAAAAACATTACCGGAATGTCTGTTGTGGCTTTATTTTGTTTAATACTTTGGCAGACCTCATAACCAGACATACCCGGCATTTCAACATCAAGCAAAATAATATCAGGGTTATACTTATTTACTTGTCTTATGCCATCTTCACCATTTTTGGCATGGAGCACTTTACAAAACCCAGCTAAAGACTCTTCAATAATATGGTGCATTAATTTATCGTCATCAA
>NZ_JBQKUL010000109.1:0-2169 GCF_054968565.1 Pseudoalteromonas sp. G5_S1_54_S4
TTTATATTCTTCCGTAAAATCTAATTAAATCATCATATCTTTATTACTAAATCCCTTTAAGCACACTAATTTACTACCCCTGCGAAGGTCTGATACATACTCTTGGCTCACCAATAGACTGTCACTGAACACTTCAGATTTTTTTTACAAGTTAATCAAGGTGTAGTGTAGGTCGTTAGCTAAATCATAAACTAGACTCTTTAATACCAGTTCGCTTAATTAAGCGGTCTATTTTGAGGCAGGAAAAACGGGTTGATAGCTAGGCAAAAAATCGCTATTTAGTTGTTCTAAAAGAGAATTTTTTAACACAGATAGCGACACGTTTAGCCCCGCAAAATGATTGAGTATTATTGCGGATTGGTATAATAAGCGCAGTGTTAGTTATTATGGTTATGCAGTAATGTATATAAACCTAAGCAGGGATGTCGTTATAAGCATTGAGACCTACTACATAGGTTATTAAATTTACTTGTAGGATACTTATAATGTTTGGATAAAGTGAGCTTATAGGTAGGTTGGGCGGCTTTAATAACGTCTATCTTCACACTAGTAATTTATAAGTGACTACTGTTATCAGTAACTTTTAGATTAAAGTTAAATCAATAAAAAACCCGAAATGACAATGGCCGTTTCGGGTTTTTAACTTGAAGTATAAAAACTAATTATTTATGCCAAATACCTTTTGGAATAGTTTTATTGAGTTTGTCGTTCTTACTTGGATCAAACGTCGGTAACTTTCCAGCGCGTCGCTGAGCGTTATAATCTTTGGCAAGCCACACCACAACACCAGAGAGCATAAATAATGCGATTACGTTTACTATTGCCATTAAGCCCATAGATACATCAGCTAATGTCCACACTAGTGGTAATTCGCCCAATGCACCAAACATTACCATACCTAACACTAATAACCTGAAGATCAACATGCCAGATGCGTGGTTATGTTCTAAGAATAATAAGTTCGTTTCAGCATACGAGTAGTTAGCCACAATAGATGTAAATGCAAAAAACAAAATAGCGACTGCTACAAATATGGCACCCCAGCTGCCTACATGTTCTTCAAGGGCTGCTTGTGTAAGCGCTATACCCGTTACATCTGAGCCTGGCACTAATTGCTCTGATAATAAAATAAGAGCAGCAGTTGCAGTACAAATAATAATAGTATCTACAAATACACCCAGCATTTGTACATACCCCTGTGAAGCAGGGTGAGGTGGGTTTGGTGTTGCAGTTGCTGCAGCATTCGCAGCACTACCCATACCGGCTTCGTTTGAGAACAAGCCGCGCTTGATCCCTTGGATCATCGCTTGCATTACCCCATAACCAATTGCACCGGCACCCGCTTGCTCAATACCAAAAGCACTTCTGATCACATGCATAAATACATCAGGTAACTCAGTGTAATTTACAGCACATATATAAAGTGCAACCACAAGGTAAGCAGCAGCCATAAATGGAACGGCTAATTCAGCAAATCGAGAAATGGTTTTTAGACCGCCAAATATAATAATACCTGACCCAATAACAAGAGCGATACCGACTATATAGTTAGGGATACCAAAGGCGACTTCAAAAGCCGCAGCAATAGAATTTGACTGTACTGCGTTAAAAACTAAACCAAAGGCTAAAATTAAGCACAATGAAAAGACAACACCCATCCAACGCTTACCAAGTCCGTACTCCATATAATAGGCCGGACCACCACGGAAGTTACCTTCTTCATCGCGTATTTTATAAGCTTGTGCCAATGTACTTTCAGCAAAGCTAGTAGCCATACCAATTAAAGCAATTAACCACATCCAAAAAATAGCACCTGCGCCACCTAAATAAAGTGCAACGGCAACACCTGCCATATTACCAGTACCAACACGGGCTGCTAAAGATGTACAAAATGCTTGGAAAGAAGAAATGCCGCCGTCAGAGCCTTGACGACTTTGAAACATGACTTTAATCATATGTGGAAACTGTACAAATTGGATAAAACCAAGACGTATTGTAAAAAATAGCCCTGCTGCTATTAATAAGTACACTAAAATATGACCCCATAAGAGACCACTTATACTATTTATTATATCTGTCATGTGCGTTACCTAGTGAACGAGTTGTAAATATCGGGCGCAACTTACCACAAGCACAGTAAATAGTTTAGTAAACAGCGTAAAAAAATGA
>NZ_JBQKUL010000110.1:0-2150 GCF_054968565.1 Pseudoalteromonas sp. G5_S1_54_S4
ATGTACAGGAAAGTATGTCGCCAGATAATCAAATAGTATTCAAATCATTGATCGGTTACGGCTTATTTTTCTTTGTAATTTGGATTGTTTTATCAATGGTTCTTATTTTTACTGGGTCAGCTGAATTTTCAGTTAAAGGCTTAGGGTTTTCATTCTTGGTATTACAACTTCCTACATTAATTCTTGTAGTTAAAACAAAACTACGGTTAAATAAAAATCCAATAAAATGAGTAATGTACATATAACAAGCCAATTAAGCGGGACTAAAAACAGTTTGCTCGGTTTCGCTTCGCTACACATTTTAGCAAACAATTTTTAGCCCCTTATTGGGGCGTTAAGTTTCACGGATACTATGGAGTTAAATTTCAGTGATAGATGAATCAAATCCTGCTGGTAGATTACATAAAATTTTGTCTAGTGCGAAAAAGCAACCAGACAATCAAAAAGTCAAAGTTGTTTGGAGTAAAGCTCTAGGAGTAGAGGAAAATGATATTGTAGTGACTAAGTCAGTAATTGAGTTATATTCACTTTCACAAGAAATACAATCACTTATTAAAATGAATGATAATTTAAATCATGAACTTTATTTATCGTCATTCAATAGAATTGACATGGCTTTTTTCCCGCTCAACTTAGCAACAACTTGGCAAGGTGCAAAAAATCACTTAACAGATGAAGCGTTAACTAGGCTGCAGTTTTGTGCACAAGAGCTATCAGGTTTTTACTCAGAAGAAACATTATCAGACGAAGATTTAGCCGATATCATTAAAAAAACTGACGACCTATACAGTTCATTATATAGCTCAACCTTACCAAGTGTTCTCAGACTTACTTTATTAGAAGAAGTTCAGCGTATTAGAAATGCGATAAGCTTGTATCAAATTAAAGGCGCGAAAGGTTTAAAAGAAGCGCTCCAAGGAGCAATCGGTGCTGTTGTCGCTAATCAAGAAGAGCTTAAGAAAGCTAAAAGTGACAATGATGAAGTAATAAAAAAGTTAGGAGGCTTGCTTGAAAAAGTAGACTCTTTTGCTTCAAAAGCGCTAAAAATACATAAAATCATCAAATCCCCAATTAGTTTTTTAATAGAAAAATTTAGTAGTAATAATGAAGAGGCTGAGGACGAAAGTGAAACTTAACAAAGCGTGATACAAGGTATGATCTTATGAATGTCGTAAAATGGATTAGTGAAAACGAGATAACGCTATTAGTAGAAGAGCAATCTGTTCTAGAGGAATTCGGTGACTATTCAATAAAGTACTATAAGCATCCCAAGGTAGGATCGAGAGTAAATGACAAGTACTTTTATATTAGGTACAAATCTAACGTTAAGTATTCGTCTGGGCCATATGAATTTCCAGATAATCCTGTACTGGAGAGTTTGTGTACAATACTAAGTAAACTAGATTTTGTATTTTGGAGCACATTTAAAACCGAAATTGCGCCACTACACTTTATGGAAAGTATGCAAAGAAAAAATAAGATCGATAAAAGCTTTCTATACATAGAAGCTGGCGAAGATGTTGTTAAATCAAGTAAATTAGAAAATGAATAACATGGAAATTTATGAGTCAATGCCCTCGCTGTGAACATAAATTAGATGTTTTCAGCTTTTCTTTATCTGTATTTCCGTTTTACTTTAAATGTGCCAATTGCAAGACGAGATTGAAACTTATCAGCTCAAAATTATTTTGGGCTATATTTTTATTGTATTCGGCAGTCGTGTTTACATTGATAATGTATATTCCAATTTTTAGCAAATATGGTTTAGGCGTAATATTAGCCATATTAGGCTGGTTCTTTGTTTACTATAAATTGTCACCTTACATACTCAGCAAAGATAACGTGGCACTATATGGCAGTGACTAGCTAAAAAAAGCTTTGGTTTATATCTTCCTCTAAAAGCGTAGCGCCTCTTCGCCCTCTTTGTGCATAAATCACTAAAAGACCTTATTTAACAAAGAGAAGTGGATGGGAGGCTTCGGGCTACGAGGCGCGAGTAAAATGCTAATGCCCATAAATACGCGATATGAAATCGCTGCTACAAAAGACATTTACTGATAAAAACAGTTTTTGCACCACAGAGAATCCCGAGGCGCTTTGCGATGCACAGAGATGGATTCATATCTTTTAAGTATTTCTCTGTTAACTCT
>NZ_JBQKUL010000111.1:0-2145 GCF_054968565.1 Pseudoalteromonas sp. G5_S1_54_S4
GGCTTCAAGAGGAGTATCTTAGGTACGATGGATAAAAACCAGAAAAAGGACTTATTTAGCCGAGCATATGTAAAAGCTGTTGCTGCTCAGCTTGGTTTTAGATCGTCTATTCCTGATGTTGATGATGATAGTGTCGACCTAATACTCCAAGGAAGAGGGTTCTCTTCTGGTATAAGAAACCCTCAAATTGAAGTGCAGCTAAAATGCACATCTAGAAACAATGAAAATGAGAAACACTTAAAATTTGTACTTTCTATCAAAAACTATAATGACCTAAGAGGAGATGGGTTGCTTTGCCCTCGCTACCTGTTTGTTCTGGTTGTGCCTGATGATGTGCAAGAGTGGATGCTCCATGAAACAACCCATACCACAATAATGCATTGTTGTTATTGGATTTCACTCATGGATTGCCCTGATGTTTCAAATACTACCAATATCACAATTGAAATTCCCAGAGAAAACCTTTTGACCTCAGATAGTTTGTTATCACTAATGGAGTCGGCAAGTATAAGAGGGGCTGCTTAAATGAATGTCGAATTTAGAAAAGCTCTGGAATCCATTACACCTAATTTACTGAAGAGCTATCTAGAAAGTCAAAGCTGGATTAAGAATGGAAATATCTCCAATCAAGCCAATATTTGGCACAGAGATGGCGATGAGTCATATACACATGAGGTTATTCAGCCGATTGATTCAAAAATTAGGAGCTACGGACAGCGATTAATTGAGGCCATCAAATCTGTTGCTGAATTTGAGAATAGAGATATTTCAGCCGTAATTGATGATATGACAAATTTTAGCTCCGACCTTGTCAAGGTTCGGGTTACACACCCCGATGTTGAGGGGGGAACGATCCCCCTGGAAGATGGTGTTTTACTAATAGAACGATCTCGAGACTTATTAATAGCATCTACGCTATCAACTTTTAAGAGGCAAAAGGTTTTTAATGGTAGCCGCTCTCAAGACGTTCAGGATTTCTTGGGTAAACTTAAGTTAGGGCAAACAGAAATTGGAAGCTTTGTAGTTAATCTTATCTCTCCTATAGAGGTTGGCTCCGAAACTCAGCAGGATGGTTGCGATACTTCGCTGGCAAGATCTGTATCAATGAATTTAGCTAGAAGTCTTACAGCTATCTCAGAGGCAGTCGATAAATATGCTAATTCAAAAAGCATTTTCGACTTTGAAGAAACAGTAAACAAAGGCGTAAGTGCAAATCTATGTGATGCAATAATAGGTTTAAGTGGTTGTGCGAAATCAAGACGTTTTTCTATAAAAATTAAAACTGGTGGGCTTGAAGCTGAGCCTATTAATTTCGCAGACAACTATGAATTTTCTCCTCAATCGATTCCCAATTTGGAAGCCGCTTCGGAATACTTGAAAGGGCGTTACACAGTTAAAAACTTCCAAGTTTTTGGGTTGGTCAGTGTTTTGAAGCATCTTCCAAATGATGAGTATGGTCAAATAACAGTGAAAGCCTTAGTTAAAGAGAAGCTCAAATCTATCACAATTCATTTGCCGTTGGGCGAATACTGGCAGGCCTTTGAAGCTCATAAATCAGGCGAGGAAATAACTTGTCGTGGTACACTAAATGTTTCCCCTAAGTCTGCGCAGTTACTTGGGCCAACAGGCTTTGAAGTGGTTAAACCGAATAGAGGCATTTTTGATGATAAAACCTAACAAGCGCATTTTGTCGGATTGATTTTCATGGAGGATGTATGTTTTCAAAAAGTGATGTGGAAAAACTTGAAAAAGAGTATATGCAGGCTAAGGAGGCGTTACCTGATATAGAATACTTAGGTGGTTACCCTAAATATCCTGAAGTTATTTCTAAATTTATGAATGCTCTATGTGCTCCTCCATGGTTTAAAATTGATTATGACCCACGTGAAGTAGAAAAAATCATCTCCAATATAGATAATGCTTCTCCTGATAACTTATGTAATGTACTAACAAATGCGAATCGTATTGAACGTTTTGGTGATGGACAATGGGCTGTACTTTTAAAAGAAGATTTTTTTCCTTTAGTTATATCCCGTGCATACGTACTCACGAAAACCTAAAAAATAATTAACACAACTAAACAAGACACCCATCTTTAATTTTGTATTTTAATTTAGGTAACCTGAGCTTCGGATAAGAAATTAC
>NZ_JBQKUL010000112.1:0-2135 GCF_054968565.1 Pseudoalteromonas sp. G5_S1_54_S4
AATTTACTCAGCATATTAACCTGAGGTAATTATGAATAAACAGCAAAAAATAAAACACTGGCAAGGCATTTTTGAGCAGCAAAAATCGAGTGGTTTAGCCATCATTCAATTTTGTCGTGATAACAACATTAACGCATCGACTTTCTATGTTTGGCGTAAACGCCTTTCTGACGAAACGATAAGGGTTAAAAAGCAACAGGTGATCCCGTTTGTTATTCATGAGCAAGCCTTTACACACCCTTCAATCATTAAACTCACCACACCAAACGGCTATCAAATAGACTTCGAGTCGACATTAGCGCACCAAGCACTCGCCAAATTATTGAGCGTACTGTGACACCTTGCACCCACCAAGTTTACTTGGTCACGGGATTCACCGACATGCGAAAATCAATCAATGGGTTAAGTATTATTGTCAGCGATACCCTATCTCTCGATCCTTTAAGCCAAGCGTGGTTCGTTTTTTGTAATAAACAACGCGATAAATTAAAAATTTTGTTTTGGGATACCAATGGTTTTTGGCTTTATTATCGTCGCTTAGAGCAAGGACGATTTCAATGGCCAAATCATGCTCAAGCACACGTAGCCATGGGGATTGAACAACGGCAGTTACAATGGTTATTATCTGGCTTACCGGTAAATAATAAAACCCGCCACTCAACTTTATCAGGGTTATCAGTGATATAAATTAACCAGATCGTTTTTTTTACTTGAACGATCTTTCCCATGTGTCATGCTATTAAAATGCCAGACACTATTCTCATCACCGAACTACAAAATCAGCTTGCACTTATGCAGGCTAAGCTTGATGGCTTAGAAAAAGATAAAATTTCACTGCAAGAAGATAAGGTTGAAATGCAATCGCGGATTGACCACTTGCTTGCTGAGCTTAAGTTAAGTAAATCCCAAAAATACGGTAAAAAAAGTGAAAAAGCCCCACGGGGCACCTTCAATGAAGCGGAGCAGCATAAAACGACTGAGCCGCCTAAACACCATAAGAAAGGTAAACAAATACTGGCTGAGCACTTTGAACGAGAAGAGGTTGAGCACACCTTAACCGAGTTAACGTGTCAGTGTTGCGGTGAACAACTACATCAATGTGGTAGTGAAGACAGCGAGCAAGTGAAGATTATTCCGGCGAAAGTCAGTGTCATTAAGCACAAACAATTTAAATATGCTTGCAGACATTGCGAGCATGAACAATTGGCCAGTAAAATAATCACCGCGCCTAAACCCAAGCAGCCTATTCCTGGCAGCATTGCGAGTCCAGAAGCGTTATCGGCGGTTGTTACGGGCAAATACTGCGATGCCTTACCGCTTTATCGTTTCGTTGACATACTGGGCCGTGGCGGCCTTGAACTATCGCGCGGAACATTAGCTAATTGGTGTATTAAAGCGGGCCTGCTAATCAGCCCCTTAGTGGCAGCCATGCAACGTCACTTGCTTAGTGAGCACAGTTTATGTGCCGATGAAACCCGTACACAAGTGTTAGATGAAGGTGACAACCCTAGCAGCAATTCCTACATGTGGGTTTATCGCAGCAATGAGGTCAGCCGTGAGCCTGTCGTGATTTACGATTACCAAGCAGGTCGAAGTCGCGCTTGCGCAAAAGAATTTCTTGCCGGTTATCAAGGCTATTTACAGTGCGACGGTTACCGTGTTTATGACGGTATTGAAGGCATTACCCCTGTTGGTTGCTGGGCACACGCTAGACGCAAATATAACGATGCCTTAAAAGCAGAGTCGAAAAACAAAGGTCGAGCGCATAAAGCCATCAGCTTTATCAGCCAATTATATAAACTGGAAACCCACGCTAAAAACAAACAGTTATCTCCTCAAGCGCGGTATCAGTTACGACAAGAAAAAGCCTTACCCATATTAATGCACTTTAAAGCGTGGCTTGATGAAGCCGAAGGTAAAGTAACGGCGGGGAGTTATATTGGCAAAGCGATAAAATACACGCTTAATCAATGGCCGAAATTAATGCGGTATAGTGAAGATGGCGAACTAGGGATTGATAATAATATTACTGAGCGAGATATTCGGCCGTTTACCACTGGTAGAAAAAACTGGCTATTCTCAAAATCGGTTAATGGTGCTCAGGCCAGCGCGATACTTTATAGTATTGTGATGAC
>NZ_JBQKUL010000113.1:0-1996 GCF_054968565.1 Pseudoalteromonas sp. G5_S1_54_S4
CTTATTTAGGCTTAACTCTGACGCGATATAAAGTCGCTGCTACGAAAGACATTTACTGCTAAAAACAGTTTTTTCACCACAGAGAATCCCGAGGCGCTTTGCGCTGCACAGAGATGGATTCATATCTTTTAAGTATTTCTCTGTTAACTCTGTGTTCTCGGTGGTAAATACTTATTTAGGCTTAACTCTGACGCGATGTAAAATCGCTGCTACTAAAGATACTTACTGCTAAAAACAAATTAGCTCCCCCCGCAACCCGAACCTCTTAGCCCGAAGCCCGAACCTCGTAACCCGTACCCTAAGTTAAATTAATCCGAGAATGTTTAAACCAAAAAAAGGCGCTTCCGGTTAAGGTAAGCGCCTTTTTGTTATTTTAACTGCTTCTTATTTTACGATTTTCATTTCGTCTAATAAGTTTTGTGCGTTATCTACTTTATCCATTACCCACAGCATGTAACGTGAATCTACATGGATTGAGCGATTTAGCTCTGGGTTGTAATCCCAATCACCAATAATGCTTTCGTACACACCGTCAAACAGTAAACCCACCAGCTCAGCTTTACCATTTAGTGTTGGTGAACCTGAGTTACCGCCAGTTGTGTCTACGTTTGATAAAAAGTTAACCGGTACGGTATTCATGCCACCTGTGTAATCACCATAAAGCTTGGCTTTAATTTGCTCTTGCAGCTTTTTAGGCGCATTAAATGGGTCAACATCGGTGTTTTTAGCCAGTAACCCTTCAAGTGAGGTAAACGGCGTGGCCACTAAACCATCTTGCGGAGAATACCCGCCTACCGTGCCGTAAGTTACACGTAATGTGCTATTTGCATCGGCGTAAACCGGTTTGTTTTGCGCTTTATTAAAGGCAATAATCGCACTCATTAACTCTGGGCGAGCGGCTTGTAACTTACCTGCAAGGGCTTTTGACTTATCTTCCTCAGCTTTCATTACCGTGAATATGGCTTTTGCATATTGCATGAATGGGTCTTGGCTTTGGTTTAATTGGCTAAGCGTTTGCTCAAATAATGAATTACGTACAATTTCGTTATCAAGCGTTGATTTAGCGTACATTTCATCTAGCAATGCACTTTGTTTTGCTTTATCAAACCCATTTTCTAAAGCAAAGGCTTTATCAATTTCACTGAAACGCTCTGCTTTAGGTAATGCTGCATATTGCTCTAAAAAGTGCAGTAATATGGCTTTATCTACGTTTGCGTCAAAGCGACGTGACATACGCTCTAAACCCGATTTAATACGCGGTAAATCACGTTCTTGATAACCCGATTCACGCTCGCTATTTGGCTTTTGTTTTTCATAAGCTAAACGGTATAAACGACGTGCCGTGCTGATCATTTGTGAACGGTGAACATAGCCTACCATACGGTCGCGCTCACTGTGCTCTTGCGATTGTGCAACAAGTGCTGATAACTCATTAAGTACGTTACCGTAGCGCTGTTTACGTTCGCTATCGCTGTTTATCCAGCTTGTAAGTTCTTGTTCAAACTGCTTTTTACGCTCAAACATGGTGCCTTTTTTAAAGCTTTCGATCATCGAGCCATAGTTTTTAATGTAGTTGTTATAACCAGCTATGGTGCTTTCGTAAGCAATACGCGCTTTACTGCCATCTTCTGAGTTTTCTTCAATAAGTGACACGTATTTAGTATTGTGCATGCGCGCTTTAGGGTAACTGTCGTTAAATACATAATCGACCTCTGCCGCAATACGGTAACGATTGGTGCGCCCTGGATAGCCAGTAACCATGACAAAATCACCCTCTTGCACGCCTTTAGCACTTACACTTAAGTAAGACTCAGGCACGTACGGTACGTTGTCTTCGCTGTATTCTGCTGGTTTGCCGTCTTTACCTACATAGGCGCGGTAAAAACCAAAATCGCCTGTGTGACGCGGCCACATCCAGTTATCGATATCGCCACCGTATTTACCTACGCCCATAGCAGGTGCATACGCTAAACGTACATCTTTAATTTCCAGCGAT
>NZ_JBQKUL010000114.1:0-1941 GCF_054968565.1 Pseudoalteromonas sp. G5_S1_54_S4
AGTTTAAATACCTTTTTGATGTTTAGTATAGGATATAAGGAATGCATGAATTTTTAAAAACAGACCAATTAGGGCATATAATAAACCAAGTTAATGATGAAATTTCTATGCTTAAGAATGCTCTGAATGAACCAATAAATAAGAATGTTGAAAGCAATGTACTTGCAGATATTTTAGATCGAGCGGCACTAGAAGAAGAGCGTAAGCAACAATACATTTCACGTTATAGAAAAGGTCTGCAGCTGAAGGCATTGCAACGAGTTAAATTTAGGCTTCAAAAAGAACCTGGCGAATACGGGTATTGTGAAACATGCGGTATTGAAATTCAGTTTAAAAGATTAGTAACAGTGCCAACGGCAGAAAACTGCTGTGATTGCCAATCTATAATTGAAGTTCAAAATAGATATAAGTGTCGGAGGACAATAATTATGAAACTCGACAATAAATACTAAAACCATGACAATAAAGTTCGAAACTTTTCGATGCTATTTGTCGCAGTCTGCCTTTTGTTCTAACAAGCTTTTGCCCCAAAACGTGTTAAAGCAATTATTCTATAGGTCGGCTTTGAGCGATCAGCGGTCATTGGGGTTGTCTAAATATAATTGCTTAACGGTTAAACATTAGGTTTAATGGAAACATAATAAACGCTGAGTAACGCAGGGACAGCTTAGCTACGATAGACACGCCAATGAAATTGGTTTGATATCACTTAGGCCATAAAAAACAAATTCCCATAGCAAAACAACACCAACTCTGATTTACCGAGCAGGTAGCGCCTCAGCCCAACAAGCGATTATGCAACACAAACTGCGTGTCGCATAAATACTAAAATGTTATGTATTATTATTTGAGGTAGGTCAGTGAGTTCAGTTATCAAAGACATTATGCACTCATTAAATGAGGGTGTTCTAACCGAATTAAAGTTGTCGAAATCGATAGCGCATTCAGGAGAAAGTGGAAGAGCAATAGAAAAAATTATAATTAACTTCCTCAAAAGGATTCTTCCAAGTAAATATAAAGTTGATACTGGATTTGTAATAGATGTAGTTGGTGGAATTAGTAAACAAATTGATGTGGTTATATATAGGGATAGCTATCATTCAGTTTTAGAAATAGGTGAAGTAAAATATTTCATGGTCGAATCAGTAGTAGCTGTTATTGAAGTGAAAGCATCGATTAAAGATAAGGATACATTACATCAAGCGCTACAGAATATTAAGTCAGTAAAGACATTAGATCGATCCAATAAAGGAAAGAATGATGTTGTATATCCAAACCCTAAGCCAATGCAGAACTTGGTGAAAATATTAGGTGATAGTTTGTATGGCATTTTAAAGGCTATTAAAGGCGAAAAGAGTGGCTTTAATAGCCTTGATATTAATATGATTGAACACAAAAACCCTTTAGATAGAAATGAGTTTAGAAATCAGGTTTTTGGGGCAATTGTCACTGAAAAATCAATGAGTTCAACTGTTCTTAGGGAGGAGTTTAAAAAATTCATTAAGGACGAAAGTAATCTTAATTATTGGCCAAATATGTATGTTGACGTGCGTGGGGGATCCTTGAGATATGCTACCAAAGATCATAAGGTGACGGTAATCGCAAAAGATGCATATGCTTTCCTTATCTCAGACCCAGGTGCAGAAAACTATACACCTCCATTATTAGAGTTAGCATATGAGTTAATATCTTACTTAAGGGTCGCTCCTCTCATAGATTTTCAGCCAGATGAATATTTTTATGGTAGTTGTGGTAAACACAAAGAGTATGTCAGAATTAAATAACAATAATGATAATTAATAACAAAGCGTTTAAGACAGATTCCCAACGCATGGCATTTTTTCATTCCATCGTTGGTTTCGTGTTTACGGTGGTATGGTTAGGTTCTGTGATCGCGATGCTAACTACTTAACGCGCCGTTACTAATGTCCGCAATTGGTA
>NZ_JBQKUL010000115.1:0-1755 GCF_054968565.1 Pseudoalteromonas sp. G5_S1_54_S4
GGCTGTGATCCATTTCTGTGTTGATAGAATAAAATTTCAATATTAATCAACAATTAAAAGAATTCGTCAAAAACGTCCTCAAACTGTTCACCATTGTTCAACCTTTCTAAGCCTCTATACATGTCCTTTGGGTTCATCGGCTCTACAGCGATTAGCGATGCTTGATAATACTTTACCTTGGTGTTTGGGAAGTCACTAAGGTAAAACACCGATTTGATCTCATCTACGTCATCATTTTTCACATCAATGTTTTCTAATAAAAATGGCTTTCGGTAATCTGCTTTGATCCCTGTACCTTCAATGAACCAAGCAGGTAATTGAGTTAGTTCAACAAACAGGTTTGTTCTGTGTCTGACTTCTGCATGAACAAGTTCATGGGCTATTACATCAGTGTTTAGTCCTTTAGGGCCTAGAAATATACATTCCCTAAATAAACCAGAGTTTTGCATACCTGTGGGGTTAAATCCGAACTTGGCATATTTTGTTTCGGCTGTAGCAATGATTCTAGGGTTGGAAGTGGGAGTGCCATAGATATCCGAAACCCTTTTAAATGCTGATTCTACAGCATGAGACAGCTCAACTTGTTTCGAAGTGTCGATACTTTGGTCAACATAAAAATCTGGTGACACTTCATTGAAGTGTGTTACCCCTATCAGTTCGCAAGCAATGGCATCTTTTTTAAAGTAACCAAATGAAGCTATAAAAAACGTAATAAAAACAATGATCAATATCTTAAGTATCTTCATTAAAACTCCAAATATTTATAGTGCTAAAACGACCCAGCTATCGTCTTCTTGTGACTGCTCCATTTGCCTAAACCAAGCGATGTAGTTATCAAGATAATCTGTGCCAACCCCATTAAATTGCCTTAGCCACTGTTTCCAGCGCATCATCCAATTGTTTAGTGTTTGTATGTGATAGATGCCATCTATAACTCTTTGATTATCAATAGCTATAAGGCGTTTATGATCAAGCTCAAAAGGAAGGTTTTTAACGATAGTTTGATATGACAAATTGCCATCGGTACACAATACACTCTCAGGTGTTAATACTGGTGCTAGTGATTTCTCCAGCTCTTCTCTTGTGTTTCTTTGCAAGACGCAGTGAGTGACAGCACCGTTGCGATCTAATGCAAGCATAACTGGTACTTTAGGTATGTTATGGCTCTTAACACCACGCTTACGTGGAGGTCTTTCCAACTTGCGTTTACCCTTGAACGACTCGTTAATAAAGGTTTCATCGGCTTCAATGATCCCATGAAGCTCTGAAGGCTTTCTTTGTCTTGGTTTAGATAATAACTGATGACGCCAACGCCAAGCGGTTTTAACATTAATACCTAGCTCACTTGCTGCTTCTCTGATCTTGGCTGTAAACCACATGCCTTCAGAATACTGGTGCCATTTATCTTGTTTTTTCATGCCAGATAACGGAGTACCTGTAAGTGAATTAAACGTTCGAACACAAGCTTTGCATTTGTATCTCTGCTGCCCTCGTGCTGTTGTTCCGTATTTTGTGAACTCATCGCTACCACAATGGGCACATTCGCCTACGCCTTCCTCATGCACAGCGATAGCTTTACCTACATGATTCGAAGAGATCATTTCTTCGAGGTGCTGTCGGAGACGCTTCAACTGAACAAAAGTTAGATCTTCTAGTTTTGTTTGAAGATTGGCAAACTGAGTATTATTCATGGACGCTCCTAACATGATTTGATTTACTTAGTATAGCAAACCAACACAGAAATGGATCAGCGCC
>NZ_JBQKUL010000116.1:0-1703 GCF_054968565.1 Pseudoalteromonas sp. G5_S1_54_S4
CAGACTGTGTAAAAACTAATTTTTAATAAATTGTCTTGGGTATGTTCTTAGTTTGAAACCATTTAAGATGGTTGCGATCGATTTTTTCTCAGTATCGCAATTTTCTCCGCGCGAGCGAAACTGCTATGGCAACGCTACTCTAATTGCTTTACTTAGGCCGTTAACTCCCATAATTGTTATCATCCTTCTGAAGTTGTAAGCTAGGACATGAAGACTTATTTCTGTCCCCACGCTTTTTAAACCTCGTGTTAGTAAGTGGGTAGCTCCCATCCAGAGTTTAATTGTGCCAAAGGGGTGCTCAACAGTTTGCTTTCGATGAAGCATCAATTCAGGTTGATTCTTTAGCTTTTGAAGCATTTCTTCTGTCAGAATCTCATGCACCCACCGTCTTATTCGCCTAGGATCTTTTTTAGAGTTAGTGCACTGACTTCTTATTTTACAATCTCGACAAGCAATGTGATTGAAGTAAACATCAAGGTATTTACCTTGCTCAAATACCTGCATTCGATTTTGAAGTTCATTACCAGCGGGGCATAAGTAAATATCTTTATTTGCATCGTATTTGAAAAGTGAGCGGTTAAATATCCCTTTCTTTTCAGAGGACGATGTATCCGTCTTGGGCATGATTGGCTCTGCACCCAAATCGATAGTGTCTTTTATATCAGGCTGACTGAAGTAACCTTTATCTGCTAATACCCGTATATCTTTCTTGCGCAATGCTTCTTGTGCGAGTTTCGTCATTGACGCAAGCTGGCCTCTATCTGGCACGTTGGTCACGTCATGCGCCACTATGAGGTGATGCTTGGTATCAACCGCACTTTGTACATTATAACTCACAACTCTTGTAAAACCTTGAGTTTTCATTAAACGTGAATCAGGATCAGTAGTGGATATTTGCTTATCAGGATGAGCTTCAACTTGTTCTTTAATCTCGTATAGTTTTTTTAACTGGCTGCGAAAGTCAGCTAGTCTCTCTTTTGTGGCTTTAATTTTTGTGACGTTAGCTTGCTCTTTATCGGCTTCATCAAGTAATTCAAGATAACGTTCAATGTTCTTTTCGACTCGGTCGATGTGAAATTTAACTTTGCTTGGCGTAAAATTATTGCCTTTGTTGTTGCTAGCTTTAAATTTACTACCATCGATGGCAACAACGGGTTTCTCAAACATATTCAGGCGACGACAGACTTCAACAAACGTTTTGCATACATTTTTTATACCGCCTCCGTTGTCTTTTCTAAAATCAGCAATCGTTTTAAAGTCGGGTGCCAACTTATCAAGTAGCCACATCAGTTCAATATTGCGTTGGCATTCGGTTTCTAATCGGCGGGATGATTGAATACGGTTGAGGTAACCATAAAGATAAAGCTTTAATAGTGTGGCTGGATGATACTTAGGGCGGCCTGTGGACTTTAAGGTTAATCCTTTAAACCCCAATTCAGCTAGATTTAGTTCCTCAATGAAAACATCAATCACTCTGACCGTATTATCTTCACTGACGTAGTCTTCCAACGATTCTGGAAATAACGTTGATTGGTTACGATCTTCACCGCTTATAAACTTTGACATATTGCCTCAACCCTCGACTGAATCAATAGTCTTATTATATAAATATCAGTATATTAAGTGAACTAAATGTATAGATTAATCGATCATAAGCAGCAGATACTTAGACCAAAAGGTGATCAGAGTTTTCACACAGTCTG
>NZ_JBQKUL010000117.1:0-1652 GCF_054968565.1 Pseudoalteromonas sp. G5_S1_54_S4
CGGGTGAAAAACCCGCACGCCGGAAGACCAAGGGTTCCTATCCCATGTTAATCAGGGTAGGGTAAGTCGACCCCTAAGGCGAGGCCGAAAGGCGTAGTCGATGGGAAACGGATTAATATTTCCGTACTTGGTATAATTGCGATGGGGGGACGGAGCAGGCTAAGCAAGCATGGCGATGGTAGTCCATGTGAAAGTGTGTAGGCTAGCGACTTAGGTAAATCCGGGTTGCTGTTAGGCTGAGACACGAGACGAGTCACCAAGGTGATGAAGTTGCTGATGCCATACTTCCAGGAAAAGCCTCTAAGCTTCAGATTATACCGAATCGTACCCCAAACCGACACAGGTGGTCAGGTAGAGAATACTAAGGCGCTTGAGAGAACTCGGGTGAAGGAACTAGGCAAAATCGTACCGTAACTTCGGGAGAAGGTACGCTCCGATTGGTGATGAGACTTGCTCTCTAAGCTGATTGGAGCCGCAGTGACCAGGTGGCTGGGACTGTTTATTAAAAACACAGCACTGTGCAAAATCGCAAGATGACGTATACGGTGTGACACCTGCCCGGTGCCGGAAGGTTAATTGATGGGGTTATCTTCGGAGAAGCTCTTGATCGAAGCCCCGGTAAACGGCGGCCGTAACTATAACGGTCCTAAGGTAGCGAAATTCCTTGTCGGGTAAGTTCCGACCTGCACGAATGGTGTAACCATGGCCACGCTGTCTCCACCCGAGACTCAGTGAAATTGAAATCGCAGTGAAGATGCTGTGTACCCGCGGCTAGACGGAAAGACCCCGTGAACCTTTACTACAGCTTGGCACTGAACATTGAACCTACATGTGTAGGATAGGTGGGAGACTTAGAAGCAGAGACGCTAGTTTTTGTGGAGTCGTCCTTGAAATACCACCCTTGTAGTTTTGATGTTCTAACGTTGGCCCCTGAATCGGGGTTACGGACAGTGCCTGGTGGGTAGTTTGACTGGGGCGGTCTCCTCCCAAAGAGTAACGGAGGAGCACGAAGGTTGGCTAAGTACGGTCGGACATCGTACGGTTAGTGTAATGGTAGAAGCCAGCTTAACTGCGAGACAGACACGTCGAGCAGGTACGAAAGTAGGTCATAGTGATCCGGTGGTTCTGAATGGAAGGGCCATCGCTCAACGGATAAAAGGTACTCCGGGGATAACAGGCTGATACCGCCCAAGAGTTCATATCGACGGCGGTGTTTGGCACCTCGATGTCGGCTCATCACATCCTGGGGCTGAAGTCGGTCCCAAGGGTATGGCTGTTCGCCATTTAAAGTGGTACGCGAGCTGGGTTTAGAACGTCGTGAGACAGTTCGGTCCCTATCTGCCGTGGGCGTTTGAGAATTGAGAGGGGTTGCTCCTAGTACGAGAGGACCGGAGTGAACGAACCGCTGGTGTTCGGGTTGTCATGCCAATGGCATTGCCCGGTAGCTACGTTCGGAACTGATAAGCGCTGAAAGCATCTAAGCGCGAAGCAGGCCTCGAGATGAGTTCTCACTAGACTTTTAAAGTCTCTGAAGGGCCGTTGAAGACTACAACGTTGATAGGCAAGATGTGGAAGTGGTGTGAGCCATTAAGCTAACTTGTACTAATTACCCGTGAGGCTTAACCATACAACGCCAAACGCGTTTTATGTGA
>NZ_JBQKUL010000118.1:0-1524 GCF_054968565.1 Pseudoalteromonas sp. G5_S1_54_S4
CTGTCTCTTGATCACATCTCCTGTTGTTGCGCTTGCATGAATCGAGCGCCTTCTAGCAGTTGGCTCAGTGAAAACCAACCTTTCCATAAAGCTTCCCAACCAACAACACCTGTTTGCTTGCTGTTGTGCCACCCGCCTAATTTGGCAAGTGCATAATAAGCCCAATGTAATGAAGGTGTTGTGTTAGGTGCTTTTTTAGTTTCAGTCTTTGACCACAACAGTTTCCATTCAAGATGATTGAAAAAATTGTCGCAACCAATTGATTTTGCATTATCTTTATCGACAACAAGCTCGCGTAACTGGAGAAGTCTCACCGCAATAAATGCTGTTATTACAATGATCTTTTCTAGATTATTTCGCGTTTGCATGCGAAACGACTCAACTTGAGTGCCCGCTGACTTCCACGCTTTATGGAACTCTTCAACTCGCCATCTTAGTTCATAAAATCTAACTATCTTTAGTGCATCAGAAGCACTATTTATCGGTTCGCCTGTATACAATTTCCACGACAAAGGACTTGTTCCACTTGGTGGATCAATCTCGTTGCAACTTATTACTGTTAAATTCATACCACCAAGTTTCTTGTGTTTTTTAGGCGGATAAATAGTAATGCAAGCATAACGTACAGCTACTTTCGCAATACGTGCTTTTCGGCCTCCTTTTTGCTGTATCTTAACCGAATATGAAGCTTCGCTAGATTGATTTTCAATGTAGGGACTTAGTTTATCGCCGTCTGCATTCACGACCCGCTCATGCTTGGCCCTCACTACAAACCGTTGATTATTTATTGTTTTATAATCAATATACTCAAACATATCAGATTCTCGATCACAAACGCTTATGATATTGTCCATGACATCTGCAAATCGGGTACTCATTTCTTCCGACGAGCGTTGCCATTTATAACTTTCTTTCGTTTCGTACTTGCGGCGTTTTCTGTCGTTAGCGGTACCAAAGTTTTCATCTTTTCTGCACCAACGATGTTGTGCACCCAAGCCAATAGTACGCTCTGTTTCTGCATCGACCATAAGGACGGTGTGCGCCAACATCCCTTTAGAAGAGCTTTGTTTATATGCGCCAGTATGTCCGAGCTCTTTAGTCACATTGTGTCGGTAACACAATGTTGATGTATCTTCTAGCGCAAGGATTGTGTTTGACAGCGTTATTGCAGGTAACAGCGAATTCAAACCGGCGGTAGCGATGTTATCTGCGTCAACTTTATCATTGCGAAGAAAGCGATATGCGCCTTCAATAGAGGCCTGTGAGGCAGATGCTTTCACAATAGAACTTCCTGTGTTGCTCGCCATTTGATGACTTATTTTTACCAGGCGTTTAGTGCGTCGTTCATCACCTAATTCAGCATGTTTAAACAAATGATTAGCCCATTGTTCAGTATCTTTTATCAGCATAATAATTAAACTCGATCGGTTTTTTCGTTATAACTGATCTGATCGACTGATATAAATAAAGTTCAATTGAAGCCTAATTTATTTGTGTATAAGAGTCAGATCCTGACACAGGGGG
>NZ_JBQKUL010000119.1:0-1247 GCF_054968565.1 Pseudoalteromonas sp. G5_S1_54_S4
TGATACGACCCCGATAAAGTAGACACGGGTTTTTAATTCATTAACTCGTATTGCATGGGACTCACATTTCCTAGCGTGCCATGCATTCTTACTGAGTTGTAGTAGTTTTCGATATAAAAGCGACTTTGTACTGTCATTTCACTACGACTCAGTTCATTTAAATTGTTCATCCATTCTTTTTTATACTGAGCAAAAAAGCTTTCTGAGCAGGCATTATCCCAGCAATTCCCTTTTCTCGACATGCTAATTGTTACCTGTCGGTTGTTCAACCACGATATTGTTTCTTTTGCACGATACTGGCTGCCTTGGTCTGAGTGAAATAATAAGCGACTTCCATCAGGTTTACGTGCATCCCATGTTTTTTTTAACGTTCTAATCACCAAGTCTGCGCTGTTAACTCGACTTGTTGCCCAACCAACGACTTTGCGTGAGTATAAATCTAAAATTACACATAAATACTGCCAACCCTCTCTGCAACGAACTTGCGTTATGTCTGACACCCATACCGTATTGGGTTTATCAACACTAAACTCACGACCCAATAAGTTTTCTGCAGTGATATGCCCCTGCTTTTTTCCGCTACCGGTATATCGGCGTTTACCCGCGGCTGAGCGGTAACCCATACTCTGCAGTAATCGCTGCACACGGCCTTTACTACACTCATACCCATTGTCTATAGCGGCTTTCCACAACTTTCTGTAGCCCGGAATACAGTGCTCATCACTACTTACTTTTTTCAAAAACTCAAGCAATGAGTCGTTTTCTGACGCACGTTGACTTAATGAGTGCTTTAGCCATTTATAATATCCTGCTTTTGATACTGACAACCATGTGCATAATTTTTTAATCGTTTTCTTAGCTGTCGCAGCTTGGTGAATATACTCAAACCTTATTCTTTTCGGCTGTCCAAGTAGGCCTTCGCCTTTTTTAACACATCGTTCTCCAACTGCGCATCTTCCAATTGCTTTTCAAGCTTACGCACTTGGCGCTCCAAATCTTTATATGACTTATCAGGGCCTTGGTTTTTAATTGGGTTAGATGTACTTTTTGACGTCATTTGTCGTCTCCATTTAGATAATAAGACAGGGTTAATACCCAGCCGATGCGCTATTACATTAACAGTATCTGGAGAGTCTAACGATTGTTCAACTGCTTTTATTTTAAATTCAATTGAATGACTACGCCTAGTTTTGATTTTCATAACACTTATTCCTTAAATAAGTGTCCACTTTTATAGAGTCGTATCA
>NZ_JBQKUL010000120.1:0-1178 GCF_054968565.1 Pseudoalteromonas sp. G5_S1_54_S4
TGAATCCGCAGCTTCGGTGCATAGTTTAGCCCCGTTACATCTTCCGCGCAGACCGACTCGACCAGTGAGCTATTACGCTTTCTTTAAAGGATGGCTGCTTCTAAGCCAACCTCCTGGCTGTCTGGGCCTTTCCACATCGTTTCCCACTTAACTATGACTTTGGGACCTTAGCTGGCGGTCTGGGTTGTTTCCCTCTTCACGACGGACGTTAGCACCCGCCGTGTGTCTCCCGGATATTACTTTACGGTATTCGGAGTTTGCAAAGGGTTGGTAAGTCGGGATGACCCCCTAGCCTTAACAGTGCTCTACCCCCGTAAGTATTCGTCCGAGGCTCTACCTAAATAGATTTCGGGGAGAACCAGCTATCTCCCGGTTTGATTAGCCTTTCACTCCTAACCACAGGTCATCCCCTAACTTTTCAACGTTAGTGGGTTCGGTCCTCCAGTTGATGTTACTCAACCTTCAACCTGCCCATGGCTAGATCACCGGGTTTCGGGTCTATACCTTGCAACTATTCGCCCAGTTAAGACTCGGTTTCCCTACGGCTACCCTAATCGGTTAACCTCGCTACAAAATATAAGTCGCTGACCCATTATACAAAAGGTACGCAGTCACCCAACAAGTGGGCTCCTACTGCTTGTACGTACACGGTTTCAGGTTCTATTTCACTCCCCTCACAGGGGTTCTTTTCGCCTTTCCCTCACGGTACTGGTTCACTATCGGTCAGTTGGGAGTATTTAGCCTTAGATGATGGTCCACCTATATTCAGTCAAAGTTTCACGTGCTCCGACCTACTCGATTTCACTTAAAATGCGTTTTCATGTACGGGACTATCACCCTGTATCGTGGCACTTTCCAGAGCCTTCCATTAACACATAATAAGCTTAAGGGCTGTTCCGATTTCGCTCGCCGCTACTATCGGAATCTCGGTTGATTTCTTTTCCTACGGGTACTTAGATGTTTCAGTTCTCCGCGTTCGCCTCGTTAACCTATGTATTCAGTTAACGATACCTGCAAGCAGGTGGGTTTCCCCATTCGGAAATCCTAGTCTCAAGTGCTTTTTACTAGCTTGACTAGGCTTATCGCAAGTTAATACGTCCTTCATCGCCTCCAACTGCCAAGGCATCCACCGTGTACGCTTAGTCACTTAACCATACAACCCAAACGGGTCTTTGTTT
>NZ_JBQKUL010000121.1:0-1120 GCF_054968565.1 Pseudoalteromonas sp. G5_S1_54_S4
TTTTTAACTACATATAAAACATAGAGAATTAATCGTAAAATATAATTTAATCTTTATTAAGAATAACTCTTTAAAAAGAAATCAAATTTTATGTATTTGTAATTAATTTCTATCTGGGCTGACTTCTCAATACTTCTGTTATAAAGCACTCATGTCGAAAGTCGTCAGCGGTATATTCATCTGCCTTAACATTAGAAATTGAACTATATTTTATCCATAAATTTAAAATATCGACTAAGGCACTTTGTCTTTTTTGAGAGAAATAAAAGCTATTTTTAGACTCTCCATCGTCAAGAAAGCTAGTTTGTAATGCGTAAATATCTATAATTAATTTTATAATTAAAGTAATAGGCTCTTTTTGAATTGAGAAGTGGCGAATACCTATAGCGTGACAAACTTGTAAAAGAGTCGCGTCCATAACCCCTAAAAGATATACTATTTTTAATGTATATATATTTATAGAATTCTCTTGTTCTATTTTTTGCTCTTCCGAAAAGTCTGGGAACAATAAGTTTATAAACTTCAGCTTATTTCTTTTAGTGTTTGCTATTTTCCCGAATTCAAATACTTTAGCCTCGAATAGTTTCATAAATTCATATATATATTCTATTTTCTCAATATCTATCTCGAAATATGGATCTTCTTTTTTTGTTGGTTTTGGATAAAAGCGTGTAAAAATTAATGTAGCATCTTCAGGTCGAATGCATTTAAAGTTACCATTAAATATAACTGCAGAGAATTTTTCTTTAAATAGAGTTAACTCTTTATGCTAAAGATCTATTTTATGCTCAAATTCTTGCCTTTTTATTGTTCTTTCCTGGTAATTCAAATTAGATTGAAACTGTAATGCACGAAAGTTAGCAGTTGCTAGAGTAGCAAGAGGTAATGCTGAACCTAAAATCCATAAGGGAACATTCATATACTCTAAGAAAACAGATAAGGTTTTCTTATTCGGCCATTCAACTGATAGGCCATCGTTTATAAAAATAAAACTCATCAGTAAAGAAGATAAGCCAACCGGTATAATTATAGCTATCCAAAAATATGAATATGTAAATACACTACTAATCTGTTTATTGTTATTCATTTACTTTAAGTCCCTCAATGCACACTCAAGCTA
>NZ_JBQKUL010000122.1:0-1104 GCF_054968565.1 Pseudoalteromonas sp. G5_S1_54_S4
TGCCATAAGCAGACGGTGGTAATAACTCGTTTCTGCCCCAAGATGAGTTAAAGTAAATGTTCTAAGGGCTGCTTTGAGCTGTGAGAGCGGACGTTCATCCTTACACCGAAATCACCATGTATACATCCATAATCGTTGAGTTTCTCCCATAGTCAGGAAAACGACCAAATAGGTCGTTTTTATTGTATCCAGAATTAGAGCGGTATACAGAATCTTCCATGCTGGTAAGCACTTCCATAATCTGCTATCAATGGTCGTAGGACAAAAACGAGACAGATTGCGGCAGAAAAACGAGACAGATTGCGGCAGAAAAACGACTCAATCGCTCGATATTAAATTGTTAGGCAATCAGGGGTTATCATGAAAATTGAAGTATACGAACTAAATAGTATTACTGGTGAAAATGTACAGTCAGGGAATGAAGTTTTAAATTTGGTGAGCGACTGCTCAGAAGACTTGAGTATGTTTTCCTATGAAGAAACAAATCTTCTATACGATTACCTAACAGAAAGGGAGGTTGTTAGAGCTCGACTGTTGTTAGATCGAGTAGGAGCAAAGGATTTTCATGAAACTGTTTTAATGATTGCAAAGTGCATAGATACTGGGAAGTTTCTTGGGTTCTGTATTTGCTCTCCCTTCATTCACTCTGGTACATATGAAAAATTAGATGGTGCATCAATTACATTGATTGCAGTCTGCAAGGAAAGTAGACGCAACGGAGTGTTCAGTAAATTAATGGAGAACGTAAAAAATAAATATTCTAATGTAACTTTGACATGCTCCCCAAAACTAGTTGAACTTTACTTAAAGTACGGCTTTAAAGTTGAAGGTTATTTTCAAACTCATATCTGCATGACATATGGAACAGCTCTTGAGAATGGTTGTTTAGTTTCTGTTGATGATGAAGTAGTTATGGGAACTACATCGGTAATAAATTCATATAAGAAGCTAGTTGCTAAGCATGGAAAATCAGCAATGGATTCAGCACAAAGATCTTGGATGAGTGATTTCTCTAACGATGAAAAAATCGCTAAAAATTACTTTTACAAGCACAACTTGCGAGATGCCTAACAAGTCAATCAAGAGGGACGCCTACGGCGCCAC
>NZ_JBQKUL010000123.1:0-1028 GCF_054968565.1 Pseudoalteromonas sp. G5_S1_54_S4
ATCGTATTCATAAAATGGAGACGTTAATAGATAATTTATTGGCCTATGCAAGAGCAGGCAAAGCCACTCTAGATACTCAAGTAATCGATATGCATAAGTTAATTTCTAACGTTACCGAACTATTGGATTTACCGGCTGGAATGAAGCTTCGTAAAGACATTCAATTAGATACTATCGTCACTGCATGGACGCCACTTGAAACCGTGGTCCGCAATTTATTAAGTAACGCTATTAAACACCACGACAGTAAAGAGGGAACTATAGAGATTCGTTGTGTAGCAGAAAATACGCTTTGCCATATCACTGTGACTGATGATGGCCCCGGTATACCACCAGAGGCTTACGAGCGTATTTTTAGTTTGTTTCAAACAACCTCTGATGATAAATCGGGTTCAGGTATTGGGCTGTCTATTAGTCGGCGTTTGGCACAAGCTCATGGTGGGCGCATTTCAGTAAGCTCAAATGAACTGCAAAAAGGATCTACATTTCATGTGTGGTGGCCTCGCTTTGCAAGGAAAGAAAATTTATGATCAAAAATCTATCTATACTGCTTGTTGAGGACGACGATGTTGCCGCGGAAGCCGTTACAAGAAGCCTAAAAAAAGTGGATCCTAAAATTAAAATAATTTGGAAACAAAACGGAAAGCTGGCACTAGATGCGTTACGAGAAAAAGCGCAACAAAAAGAAATATCAGAGCCCTACTTAGTATTGCTAGACCTGAATATGCCAGTGATGAATGGCTTTGAATTTTTAGAGCATATTCGTAAAGATGAAAAATTAAACGATACCGTTGTATTTATACTCACGACCTCCAATGAGGATAACGATCGTACTCGCGCGTACCATAATAACGTAGCAGGTTACATGGTTAAACATGCAATTGGCCCGCAGTTTGCCAAATTAGCGACACTTATGGATGCTTATATACATGCCGTTGAGCTTGAATAAGCCATTTTGCAAGAGATATGGATATGATAACTTCAATAGATAATTTTGAAACCTGCGACAGTATTAAACTACTCATTGT
>NZ_JBQKUL010000124.1:0-1003 GCF_054968565.1 Pseudoalteromonas sp. G5_S1_54_S4
CTTCAATTGTATTTCGGATATCTGGTAATTCGTCATTCTTACGTAGTGCATCACTTATATCATTTTTCATGGTCTACTCTCTTAAATCTCTTGGGAAAACGGGAATTTTGGGAAAATCAAATTAATTCATAACGTTAAGTTGGGAAATAAACTTGGGAAAGTGCTTCATCTAAAGCTAAATCAGCCACAATTTGTTGTGGTAGCACTTTAAAGTAGCGACCACCAGGCGGCCCACCTGCGATTACTTTCTTGAATGTTCCTCGACCTTCACGGCTTTCCAACCAATGATTTTTACACATTAGTTTAATCGTATGAGAAATATCATTTCTATAACTAACCTTTAAGCCTTCCATAAATGCATCACGAGTTACGAACCAAGCAAGCTGACCATCTTTTTCTATTGCGTAGCCGTAGTTATCACCTAAAAACTTACCTTCAGGTAATAATTTTCGACGCCAAAGTTTTAATGCATAAGGTAATTGTTTTATTAACTTGTTATCTTCTGAATCACTAGAAGAGCCACGTATTTCGAGCCAAGCATCAAATGCTTCTTTTGCGCTTTTTTCAGCAAGGCCTTTAGGCCAAGGCATAAGCCCAGCTAAAGTTGCTAATTCACCGCTCACTCCATGTAACGCAAATCGTTTTGCTGCTTCAATAACCTGATTGCCATTATTTTCTTTTGTTATTTCCCAATGGGTTAACATCGTTTTGATATTGCGATTTAAAAGAGTAGGGAGATCATCAATAGTACTTAAGTGATCAACCCATTGTGGCATAACAGTGCCATGATTTTCGTTAACAGCTTTCCAAATAGATTCAGAAAAGTCATTCATGTTGTTATGACCATAAAGATCGTCATAAGCACCATGTTGCCTTTGAATTGGAACTTCTAAAAAGCGGATTTCTTGACCTGCTTTTACGCCTTTATGTATTGATGAAAGCTTTTCTTCTAGCCCCATTTCACCGGTACTTAAGAATATAAGTCTCCACTTTTTTCGCTGGC
>NZ_JBQKUL010000125.1:0-937 GCF_054968565.1 Pseudoalteromonas sp. G5_S1_54_S4
AGTGGATTTTATTGATGCTTGCAGAGAGCATTACGGTGTCGAGTCAATTTGCAAGGAATTGCCGATTGCACCATCAACGTATTATTCTCATAAACAGATACAAAGAGAGCCTGAGCGACTGTCTAACCGCAAAAAGCGTGATGCTGAGCTGATAATACTCATTCGCGAAGTGTGGGAGGATAATATGTCAGTTTATGGTGCAAGAAAAATATGGAAGCAGCTACAGCTTGACGACCATCAAGTCGCCCGCTGTACAGTCGAACGATTGATGCGAGTTATGGGAATTCAAGGTGTTCGTCGGGGTAAAGCACATAAGACAACGATACCTGACGAGCAACAAGATAAGCCACTTGATTTAGTTAATCGTCAATTTACTGCTGAGCAGCCAAATCAACTTTGGGTAGCTGACATCACCTATGTTGCCACATGGAGTGGGTTTGTTTATGTCGCTTTCGTGATAGATGTTTTTTCACGATACATTGTAGGTTGGCGTGTATCAACGACAATGCACACAGAGCTTATTCTTGATGCGTTAGAGCAAGCTATTTGGCATCGTGGCAACCCCGAAGGGTTAATTCACCACAGCGACAGAGGCAGCCAATATTTGTCTATACGATACACTGAGCGACTTGCTGAAGCTGGAATTCAAGCGTCTGTAGGCAGTGTGGGTGACTCTTATGACAATGCATTGGCTGAAACAATAAATGGATTATTTAAAACAGAGATTATTCGCAGAAATGGCCCGTGGAAGAATGTTGATGCTGTTGAATACGCAACGTTAGAGTGGGTCAATTGGTTTAATAATCAACGCTTATTATCTTCAATTGGGTATATTTCACCAGCTCAATATGAAACAGACTACTATGATAATTTAAACGAGTCAGGTAAAGTGGCCTGACTTAAACAAACTGGTCTCCGATGAACTCGGGGCGATTCA
>NZ_JBQKUL010000126.1:0-882 GCF_054968565.1 Pseudoalteromonas sp. G5_S1_54_S4
TAGGGGCTGTTGATCTTTGTAGTACATATATCAATCAGCCCACATTGGTAGCCACATCATAGTAAATGCTAAAGCGAGCATTGAATGATAATTTCGTTCAAGCTTTTCATACCGCGTGGCTATCCCTCTATATTGCTTAATACGGCCAAATGCATTCTCAACCAAGTGCCGATATTTATACATGCACCAGTCAATATCTTCATTGCCTACTAAACTGTTGCCCTTACGTGGAATAACGGGTGTAGCGTTATTATCACGAACAAACGCTCTCAGTTTTTCACTGTCGTAGCCTTTATCTGCGACAACCATATTACTTGTTGGGCAATTAGCTACGAGTGACTCTGCATGGACGATATCATGCGTATTTCCACAGGATAATTCATAATAAACAGGCAACCCTCCGCTATCGACTGCAAGATGAATTTTCGTAGAATTTCCACCTCGGCTCTTTCCAATTGATTCATTGTCAGCAGTTCTTGCACCGCAACTATGTTGATGAGCCCTGACAATACTGCCATCAATGAAGACCCAATCCATGTCCGCATCACGAGATAATGCGCGAAACAGTTCATTCAAAATCCCTTTTTTGGACCATAAATTAAACCGTCTGTAGATAGCACTCCAACGGCCAAAATCAGAAGGTAAATCTCGCCATGGAATACCTGTGCGCATCTTATACAGTATGCCTTCGAGCGTTTTTCTATGGTCGGGCTTATTATAAATTCGACCACTTAAGTACATTACTTTTGATAAGACATTCCATGTCCCGTCTGTTAGCATTAATCTTGGCATGTAGGTTCGGTGTAAAGTTTTCTGGCGAATTCAATTATACCTTATCTTCATGCTGTTTGTTTTTCATACCACAAAGATCAACACGCCCTA
>NZ_JBQKUL010000127.1:0-766 GCF_054968565.1 Pseudoalteromonas sp. G5_S1_54_S4
CTTTTAGCCATTAGTGCAGTAATCTCCGGTGCACAAGGATGGGAGGATATTGAAGATTTTGGGCATCTAAAACTTGATTGGTTAAAAAGATATGGCGCTTTCAACGCGGGTATTCCAAGACACGACACCATAGCCCGTGTCATTTGTCGGTTAAAATCAGATGAAATAGAGCATGCATTTCAATCTTGGATATCTTCACTTATTGAAACCACGGGTGCTGATATTATTGCTATGGATGGAAAAACTGCACGTCGTTCATTTACAACCAAAGATAGAAAAAGTGCTTTACATACCGTCAGTGCATGGAGCTGCCAACACCAGTTAGTTTTAGGGCAAACAGCCGTTGATAGCAAAACAAATGAAATCACAGCCATACCTGAGTTACTCACCATGCTAGATATTGAAAATAGCATCATTACACTTGATGCTATGGGCTGCCAGCAAGAAATAGCGAAACAAATAATTAAACAAAAAGCTGATTATATCCTAGCGCTCAAAGGTAACCATTCAGGTATGCAGAGTGAATTAGAAGCTTGGTGGCACAAGAGTGAGCGCGAAGGATTGACCAATAGCAACTATGATAAACATACCGAAATAAGCTCAGGGCATGGGCGCATTGAAACAAGGGTTTGTCAGCAATTGCTTATTGATAAAAGCTGGTTAGATAAAATCTACCAATGGTCTGGCTTAAAGAGTGTTATTCAAGTAACCGCTGAGGTTCACGATAAATCATCAGGTACAGACACGATAGAAACGCGTTGGTATA
>NZ_JBQKUL010000128.1:0-736 GCF_054968565.1 Pseudoalteromonas sp. G5_S1_54_S4
GTGTTCTTATATGGACTCCCCGTTTTTTGTCAACGAAGTATTTATTAAATAAAGATTAGATGCTGGCTTATATACGGACTCTATTTGGGGAGCTACCCCTGGTCACTTTAATGTATTCGCCCCTTTATGACTTTTCTCGGTGGCGGTATTTTATACCTAGGCACGGAACAGTCTCTTAAAGGCCAGTCTTACCCTGATTTTAAACGCTCTTTGTTGACAAAAATTTAAGCCGTTAATAACGTTGGCTGATAACATTCGTTTTTCTTTAGCATTGCAAATGCGGTTCTGATTGTTTTATTAGCCAATGCTATCGCTGCCACTTTTTTACCACGCCTTGCAATTAACTTTTTAAGCCATTCGTCTTTTTCTGTACGGCTCGCTCTTTTTACAACATGTGTGACAACAGCTAGTGCACCTTGATATAACGTGCTACGTAACTTTTTATTTGCCGATGTTCTTGAAATTGAGCCAATTCTTTCTTTGCCACCAGAGCTATGCTGAACTGGCGTTAAACCAGCGCAGGCTGATGCTTCCCGCCCATTTTTAAAGTGTTCTATACAACTAAAGTAAACTTTCAACATCATTGAACCTACAGGCCCAACACCTTCCAGTTTTTGAAGTCGCTCGCATACCTCATCATTTTTGATTTCTTCTTCAATGAGCTTTTCTAGCTCTCTAATTTCTTTCATAACACTTTTGAATTGTTCATTCATTATTTTTAGAGACGCTCTAAATG
>NZ_JBQKUL010000130.1:0-729 GCF_054968565.1 Pseudoalteromonas sp. G5_S1_54_S4
AGTTAGTTGAATCTTGGTTGGATTGAATTCAACAAACCTAGCGTCATTAAATAAATTTAACCGAGCCGCTAGGTATTATTGATTGAGTGAAAAGTGCCTCTTGCAGACTATCAAGATCTATAATGTCTGAAGTCAAGATTTGACCCCTTCCGTCACTTATCGATTAAGATGAAAAAGATCTTATAAAAAAGCTAAAAGTGAACAATATTACAATAGCAAAAATAAACCCTAAAATTGATGGAGATAGCTTTTTTATAAAAGGGGTTACTGTTGGTTTATGTGCATCTAAATACGATTCATGAGCTTGATTTTCAATTGCAGCAGAAACTTTATGGAGATTTTCAATTATAGAACTATTAAATTCTACAAAGTCATTATTATAGTCTTCCTTTGCAGGAGCATAGGTTAATAGAAATTTTAGATTTAAAAAATCGTCCTCTTTAAAAAAATTAGAAATTCCATAGCGTAACAGAACTGATTGGTAGTTAAGCAATCGCTCTACAGCAATTATATTTTGTTTTGCTGTATAATTAACAAGCGAAGAACTCCCGAAATTTGCCGTATTTGTGATAAATTTAATTCTTTCATCAACGATAGATGATAACTTTTCTAAAAAAGTTAAAAAGATTGCTCTCCCTTCTGAGCGTGTAGCAATATACTTCGAGCCATTATAAACTACATACCAGCCTAGCATGACTAAAAGAATACTGGACCCTATGGAGACAAATA
>NZ_JBQKUL010000131.1:0-727 GCF_054968565.1 Pseudoalteromonas sp. G5_S1_54_S4
ATCAATCTGATACCACCCTCAGATGGTTGATAGATCGACTCCGTAGTTGAGTTCCTCTGCGAAGTCCGGCAGTCCGTAACCGATGGTTTTCTTGTAGAAAGGAGAGACCTTCGCAGTCGGTGCCTTCTTCTTGTGCTTCGTGGTGTAGAGCATTCGTGCCCGCATCACCTCGAAGGAGTAACCGCGCCCTTCACGGTTCTTGTCCTTGGCCAGTCGGTTGATGGACTCCGTGTAAGCGTTGGTGACGGGCATGTCCGTCTCGAAGTAGGTCATGGTCTCTTCGCGCCAGTTTCCCACTGCCCTGACCAGATCGCTCCAGACTTCCTTTTGGCCCTTCGGGATGGTGGCTATCCACTCGTCCAGGGCGGCTTCTGCCTGGAGCCGTGTGGTGGCGTCCCAGATGCCGTAGAAGCGCTCCTTGTGCTCGTAGGCGGCCAGCAGTTGCGGGAACGCGCCTGTCCAGGTCTCCATGATGAGGCGCTCCCGGTCTGAGACTTCGTGAGCGCGTTTCAGCAGGATTTTCCGGTCTCCCTTGAGAGTCCGACTCTGGGACGGTTTCAGCTCCTTTCTGAGGCCCTTGCGCACTCTCTCTAGGGCATCGTTGGCCATGCGCACCACATGGAACTTATCGACCACGATACGGGCCTGGGGCAGCACAGCCTTGACCGCTGCCCGGTAGGGGTTCCACATGTCCATGCTGACGATCTCGACCTTCTGCCGGTCTTTC
>NZ_JBQKUL010000132.1:0-575 GCF_054968565.1 Pseudoalteromonas sp. G5_S1_54_S4
CTAAGAGAGTTATTATCTAATCCGATTAAATAAATTATGCTTAATTTAAAGTTCTAAAAAACCCCACCAGTTCATGGTGGGGCTTCTACTTTTTTATAGCGATTATATTTGTTAAGGCGCTACTGCTGGGTACACGTAGCTGGCATCAAGTCCTAATGGGATACCGAGTGCCCAGTAGCCTAGCAAGAAGATACTCCAGCCAATCATAAAGGCGATTGAATACGGTAGCATCATCGCGATAAGCGTACCTATGCCTGTGCCTTTAACGTATTTTTGACAGTACACCACAACTAGTGGGAAGTATGGCATGAGCGGGGTGATAATATTAGAGCTAGAATCTCCCACACGGTACGCCGCTTGCGTTAAGTCTGGCGAAATACCGAGTTGCATTAGCATAGGCACAAATACCGGACCTAATAGTGCCCACTTAGCCGAACTTGAACCAACAAATAAGTTTACAAAACCAGTTAAGAAAATAATCCCTACGACCGTTACAGAGCTCGGTAACTCCATTGCTTTTAATACCTGAGCCCCTTCAATTGCCAGCAATGCACCTAGGTTTGATTTACTAAATG
>NZ_JBQKUL010000133.1:0-575 GCF_054968565.1 Pseudoalteromonas sp. G5_S1_54_S4
TTGTGAGCTTTAGCGCCACAATCTCACCTAAATGATTAATTATTAAATGTAGTTTGAATCCATATGACCAACCCATAGTGCCTTTTCCATGATGAGCAACGCCTTCAAACACTTTATTTCTTTTAGCTCTGATGATGTGACACACTTCTATTTTAGTGGAGTCAACAAATTGTATACCTGTGGGCTTGCCAAGTTTTGATGTGAGGTAACTGCACATCGGAACCACCACACTAGGCATAAGCGCGAGAAACCTTGTGTAACTCAGCAACTCTGGAAAATAGGCTTTAAGTTGACGGCAAACATAGTGAAGGTAGTAGTTTTTGAAATCTCTGTAATGTGACTGGTGAAAATGGATGATAATAGTCATCACCTCTGACGGAGATAAGCGGCATGCTCTTCGACGTTTAATTTCACCATTTTCGAGCAATATACGCTGCCAGCTTGGGAAAAATAACTTTGAAAAATCATCGACATCACAGTACGTTTCAACTAACTTGTTCATGCTCGTTCCTTTTTGTTCTAATCACTCTTGGTCGAATGATCGGATCATGGAACGAGCATTTAGTTCCTTTAAA
>NZ_JBQKUL010000135.1:0-537 GCF_054968565.1 Pseudoalteromonas sp. G5_S1_54_S4
AGTTAATTGCCTCATTTAAACTCAGTTCAGCACTGTGTACAGAGACACTAATGCTCAATAAGCTGCTCACACAAACGGCTTTTAATACTGCGAAGTGATTCATCACTTGCTCCACTTAAATTTAAAAAATAAAAAACGATTAAATTTTTAAGCAGATAGATGACAAAAAGCTAAATGGCTAGATTTTGAATACACCTATCCTGCGGTTATGCAGGCATAGGAGGACGATAAAGAGATCGTGCAAAATTAGGTTGGCGCTGCATGACAGCAAGGTGCACTTTTTCAGAGGGTAATTTAGAAGCTATAAATAGCGAGTTTACATGCAAGGCCGAATGCGAATTACAAGCACTCATCGGGCAACTGCAATCTTGGGTTAACGTGCTTTGCTCACTACAGCAATCCATAGACATGGTTGTTGTATCAGCGTCGTCACTCATTGCCATTTCACTATGCTGCATCGATGCATGGGTTGCCATGTTCATATGCGGCACATCACATACCATAGATACAGACGCAACGGCTTGACCCACAAAAGTG
>NZ_JBQKUL010000136.1:0-512 GCF_054968565.1 Pseudoalteromonas sp. G5_S1_54_S4
ATCTGCATCTTTAATACTGTAAATAAACTTCCTAGGGCTTGTAACCTCACCAGTCATTACATGCTCTCTCAGCTTATTGAGCGTCTCCTCTTTTATTTCTGGGGACTTTTTGTAATGAGGGATCAACAGGTAATTTGAAAGGCTTGTAAAAACTTCATGGAATTCTTCAAATGTAATCGAAGTATATTTATCAGGTATGAGTTCTGTAATCATGTCGCAGCGACTTTTAAAGTCATTTAACTCATTATCTTCAGCTATTACTAAAAGGTGAGTTCCCTCTATATCTACCTCAATTCCTGGAAAGACTTTAACTGCAAGCTGTTGTTGGATTATACGGAACTGCTCTAAATCAAACATATTATGATTAGTAATTGCGATGGCGTCTAATTTAGCCTCTTCTACATACCATTTCATCCGCTCCATACTAAAAGTAAATTTCTTATCGCTCGGTGTACTGACAGTATGTATGTGTAAATCAATTTTTTTCAAAGGCTTTCCATTCCTATTTTATT
>NZ_JBQKUL010000137.1:0-488 GCF_054968565.1 Pseudoalteromonas sp. G5_S1_54_S4
TTTTGAGTTAATTTTAACGATTATACTCTGCTCTAGTTTCTTGTATAAAAACTTCAAGTTCATTAAGTGTTGGCTCAATTCCTTTTTCATTATGCATTTCAAACCAATCATAAATATCACTAGTGATTACAGAACCATCTTGTAAGCATAACTCATCGTTTTTCAACCAAACATCAGGAGCACGAACTGAAGGTTTTGTATACCAATTACAATAAGTATAGCCATTGCTTTTTATATATGACTCTACATACAAGTTAAAGGGGATTACTAGCAAAAAAAATAAAGATAATGCAATAAACAACCCTTTGACAAAACCTGCCATTAAGTATTCAGATTTATAATTTAATAACTTCTGAATAGAAGCTAAAAAAAATAAAGAAAAAGGGAAAAAGAAAAAAAGTAAAAGAACCTTTCCACTTTTTTCTTTAATAAAAGAACTAGACCCAACAGCTTCCAGTAAACTAATTTCTGAGATGACGGTATAAATT
>NZ_JBQKUL010000138.1:0-482 GCF_054968565.1 Pseudoalteromonas sp. G5_S1_54_S4
TGAGTTCACAGAGAAATGCTTAAAAAAAATACCAATCTACCTCTGTGCAGCGCAAAGCGCCTCGGAACCCTTTGTGGTGAAAAATTGTTTTTAGCAGTAAGTGTCTTTCGTAGCAGCGATTTTATATCGCGTCAGGTCTAGGATATTAAACACAAATGCGCGAGGTAAACTCCCGCCTACTGATATGGTTAACTTCTGAATTTACTGTAGGCGGAGCTTTATGCCGCGCAAGGTCATTATTCACAAAGAGGACAAAGAGACGCTGCGCTAAAAGAGTAGATTAAAGGTCTCAGGTCTTAGCACTAGCTCGTTGCTCGATACTCGTCACTCGTAGCTCGCTGCCTTCTCATTTATTTCCCTGTCAGTATTTATAACTTAATGCTAATGTTTAAGTTATAAAATTTGCTTTTAAAATAAACCACTTTAAAGTTTTAGCTGATAGCTGATAGCTGATAGCTGATAGCTGATAGCTGATAGCTGAT
>NZ_JBQKUL010000139.1:0-477 GCF_054968565.1 Pseudoalteromonas sp. G5_S1_54_S4
GCCTTATCTTTGCGATTCAGTTCTTTTTGCAGTTGCTTTATTTCTTGCTTAAGCTGTTTACTGTCTGACTTTACTGTTTTATTTGAAGGTGGTGTTACTAAGTCTTTCTTCCATTGCTGAATATGATGCGGATAAAGCCCTATATTACGGCAGTATTCATTTATGGCGGCTTCATCTAAACTTCCACACTCAATTACTGCGTTGAGTCTTTCTTCTAAACTCCAGTCTTGTGGTCGTTTTTCTGCTGTCATTTGGCTACCCGTCTGGTGTATTTCAAGTTGATGCTTTTTTGCCAGTGCTATCCAACGTTGTAACGTTGAATAACCGACACCTAAGTCATCTGCAATATCTTCTAAGCGAACATCATCACATTGAGATAATGCTTTTTCAACAGCTTGAACTTTAAATTCTTGTGTAAATTGACGTCTCATTTTATTTGCCTCTGCTAAATGTTAGAGGCGACAACTATCCTGACAC
>NZ_JBQKUL010000140.1:0-458 GCF_054968565.1 Pseudoalteromonas sp. G5_S1_54_S4
CTCTGATGTATAGCGATTTGATTTTTTCATAGTTCCAGTTTCTCAAGTTGTTGAGTCTCTGGCAAACACGGGGCGATTCATTCTGCTCATTACAACCCATGAAGGGGAAAATGATTTTTTTGCTTCGAGATTTAAAATGACTGAAAGGCTCTAATCTAATATCCCAAACCTCACCCATTTCGTTTGTTACATCAAAAGCCAATGCTTTCTGAGAAATCAAAGCAAAAAAGATTTCCTGCTCTGATTGCACTTCTTTCTCAAATGATAGCCCTAATGGTTCACATTCAGCTTCGATACCAGCCAAGCGGCTCTGAAACTTAATGACTACTGGGATGAATGGCCTTAGCTCAACATTTTTGTATAGATCTAAAAGTAGCATTAGATTGCTCCTGAAAATTAGGCATGCCTAATTTTGCTCACTACCCTATTCTTTAAAGTTAGGCATGCCTAACTATTAC
>NZ_JBQKUL010000141.1:0-425 GCF_054968565.1 Pseudoalteromonas sp. G5_S1_54_S4
AAGAGATGGATTATAGCTTATTTGGCTCTATAATCGAATGGAGATTATATTACTAATGTCTGGAGTAATTATGTCACAAATACTCATAAAGGTTAGAGATTATACATTAGAACCATTCGGTCGTTATGAAACCGATGGTGAGGGGAACGGAGAGGAGTTCCGAAAAAAATTTATACTACCAGCACTTAAAAGTGGTGATGATGTTCTTATAGATTTAGATGGTATTAACGATGGTTATGGCAGCTCATTCATCGTTGAAGCTTTTGCTAATCTTATTAGAAAAGAAAATTTTTCTTATGCCGAAATTAAAACTAGGTTGAAATTTAAGTCTACAAATACAAAATGGATAAAAGAAATAGAGTCTTATATTGATGCGACTAAAGATAAAGATAATAGTGTTATAAATTCGGTTCTAAAATGGAAAT
>NZ_JBQKUL010000142.1:0-424 GCF_054968565.1 Pseudoalteromonas sp. G5_S1_54_S4
TAGGGAGTAGTTTTAAAAACACGAAGTTCATAGCCATGCACCACTATTTGCTATGTTTAAACAAATCTGCTTTTATTGAGGGCGATTTTAACTTGAGGCAATAACGGTATCGCCAATCACTTGTACTAAGCCCATGTATCTAAACGGGGTTTGTCGTCATCTTCTTCAGCGGTTTTATTGCGCGATTTATTTTCGTCAAACGCCAGCTTATGTTGCTTTTCTACTTCTCTTTTTTTACGCTCTTCTAACTCGACTTTTTTGGCACTGGCACTTTGTTGAACCCCAGCAATATGAAAAGCCCCTTTAGATTCAAGCGTTAAACGCGTAATAGGCCCTAAATAAGGGATCATTATATCCATGCGTGCCTCCATTGAATTGAATGTAATTTAATCACTATAAAACTGTTGATAAATAAAGCAAACCT
>NZ_JBQKUL010000143.1:0-412 GCF_054968565.1 Pseudoalteromonas sp. G5_S1_54_S4
AACCTGAGATCTGGTTAAGCCAACATTAGATTATTACTCTCTAAAATTTCAAGTTCTTGCGATGTTAAATCTAATGACGGCTTTTCCTCTTTTAGGCAATAGGCAATTAATCCACCAAGTAAATTTAGCATAAAGCCATGCATACTACGGTGTCTAGAGTGTTCAATGTAAGAAATGTTTTTCAATTGATCATTCACCGTTTCGATTATAAATCGTTTTTTCAATAAAGCCCTGTCCCACAATGAAATAAATTTTTTCTTCATATTCTTTCGAACCGTCGTGATTAACTCGACACCTTTTTCTAGTAACTCACCAGAGAGCGCTTTGCTGATATAACCTTTGTCGCCATAGAGTTTTCCGAAGATAGAGTCCGCCATATCAGAAACAGGCTCTCGATCATCCACATTGCCCG
>NZ_JBQKUL010000144.1:0-396 GCF_054968565.1 Pseudoalteromonas sp. G5_S1_54_S4
ATCAGACCGGCAGTCATTTCCACCACGAACAGAAGTGCATTGATGCCGAGCAACCAGCGCAGGGTCCCGGATTCTTGCTTAGCAGAAGCTGCCGAAAACTCGGCGGCCTTGATGGTCTCCGGATTTGCAGCGACGGTTTCCTGAAGCGAGGCGCCTAGCCCCAAGGTCTTCAGTTTCGAGGTGACGGGCTCGACCTCGCCGTCATGCACGACCTTCAGCCGGCGGTTCGACAAGTCGAAGGACAGCGCCCGAATCTCCTCAAAGCCGTTCAGGGCTAGGCGAATCATTCGTTCTTCTGATGGACAGTCCATCTTCGGCACGGCATAAACACTGACCCATCTCCCTGGCGCCTCGGAGGAGGCCTGTATATCGGTATCCGCTGCGGACGTTGCATCA
>NZ_JBQKUL010000145.1:0-386 GCF_054968565.1 Pseudoalteromonas sp. G5_S1_54_S4
CATAGGTACATCTAAATTTGCATCTTCGAGCAGACTTTCCACTGCATCAATCAACTTATTATCTGATTTAGCTATTGGGATACCAAGTTCCAACAAGCAACCTCGTTGCAGATTCCCCAAGGCTACTTTTTGCTTTACAAAGTGCTCTCTCATTGCTGACATGGCTTGTAAGCACTGCTCATTTATGCTTAATAATCTACTCGGTTTAACTGTTGGTTGTTGAGCTGCAATACCAATAGCTAAAGCATCATTCGCATCCGTTTTTTGGCCTTGTCTAAATGCTTTTACAACCCGTGCAGACATTGGCTTAACTGTATGGCCTGCCTCTTTCGCTTTTCTTGCCCAATAATGCGTGCCACCACATGACTCCATCGCCACTAATGACT
>NZ_JBQKUL010000146.1:0-384 GCF_054968565.1 Pseudoalteromonas sp. G5_S1_54_S4
TAATTCAGCCGAATATGGGCATTTACCGGCCAGTAAAATAGTCCCTAAGCTGCTTGATAAGGGCATATGGATAGCGTCTGAAAGTTCGTTTTATCGTGTCATGAAGGCACATAACTTATTAACGCATAGAGAAAAAGTAAAGCCAGCTAAGCCGATGAAAAAGCCAAGAGCACTGAAAGCAGTGCGTGCAAATGAAGTCTACACTTGGGATATCACCTATTTACCAACGAGCGTAAAAGGGCAATTTTTATACTTATATTTAGTGATGGACATTTTTAGTCGAAAGGTTGTTGGCTGGCAGGTTTACGACACACAGTTAAGTGAATTAGCCGCGGATTTAATGAAGGATATTTGCAGTCGAGAGCAAATAAAGCGCGAGCAAGT
>NZ_JBQKUL010000147.1:0-368 GCF_054968565.1 Pseudoalteromonas sp. G5_S1_54_S4
AAAATATCAAACAATTTCAGATTAATACTTATTGGACATGGTGCCGAAATAAAATATGATATTGCATGTCTTTTATCTACGAATGGAAATATCACTTCATCAAAATAAGCTTCTGTAATAGTCTGATAAGTCTGTAGGATTTTTTTAAAAGCGCTATTTACTGTTCGTTTTCTTTGGTATTTTTTTACAGAGCTCCAAGCTATTAAGAGAGAATATTCTACAGATAAATATGAAGATTCTAAGTTTTCATCCTCACGACACCAGGCAAATAGCACCCATAAAACTAAGTTTAACTGTTTTAAGCTCTTAACTATTTTTTTATCACTATCATCTTCTAATATTAACCTTGCTAATGCATTAAAATGTTG
>NZ_JBQKUL010000148.1:0-362 GCF_054968565.1 Pseudoalteromonas sp. G5_S1_54_S4
CATCTTTCGATGTTGAATTGACTGTGCTGAATAATTACCTAAGTAACTATTCTGTTGGTCACTCAGTTTAAATTGAGACTCTAAATTTGTTTGCCTTACTACCTAAGTAGCTTGGCTGTTAGAACTCAATCTGTACGAGTGCCCACACAGATGATTGCTTTATATTGTTAAAGAACGTTGCGATTAAAGCGTTTAACTTTATCTCGCTAGGGCTGCGCATATTACGCTTTCCTATTTTTTTGTCAACACTTAATTTTAAACTTTATCAAAAATCTAAACTCAAGTTTTACTCGACTCACTAAGTGACTCTTGCCTCGCTAAGCGTTGCGCTCTGCCGTCTCAGTGGGGTCGCATTATAGGGC
>NZ_JBQKUL010000149.1:0-361 GCF_054968565.1 Pseudoalteromonas sp. G5_S1_54_S4
AGTCATCTTAACGTTATCACCAGGCATTACCATTTCTACGCCTTCTGGTAACTGTACGTCACCTGTTACGTCAGTTGTACGGAAGTAGAACTGTGGACGGTAACCTTTGAAGAATGGAGTATGACGACCACCTTCATCTTTCGAAAGTACGTATACTTCTGAAGTGAATGTAGTGTGTGGCTTGATTGAACCAGGCTTAGCTAGTACTTGACCACGTTCAACGTCTTCACGCTTAGTACCACGTAAAAGTGCACCAATGTTCTCACCAGCACGACCTTCGTCAAGAAGCTTACGGAACATCTCAACACCAGTACAAGTAGACTTAGTCGTCTCTTTGATACCAACGATTTCAACTTCGTCG
>NZ_JBQKUL010000150.1:0-346 GCF_054968565.1 Pseudoalteromonas sp. G5_S1_54_S4
TGGCGTTGAAGGGTTAAATAATGCTCATTATTGGCAAAAAGCTCTCGCCGTATGCCCTATTGTCCATATCGGGCCTGCTGGCAGCGTCTGATCAGGCTGTAAAGTGGCTGGTGCAGCAATCAATGGCCTATGGCGAGTATGTTTCGGTGACCCCGTTCTTTAACTGGGTGCACCTATGGAACACCGGTGCCGCATTCAGTCTTTTTGCGAATGGTGGAGGCTGGCAGCGCTACTTTTTTATCGGAATCGCGGTAGTGGTCTCGATTTTTCTGATCAAGCTGATCCTTGAAAATCGTCATAAAGGAGAAGCCATCGCTTACAGTCTTATCCTCGGTGGCGCCATGGG
>NZ_JBQKUL010000151.1:0-319 GCF_054968565.1 Pseudoalteromonas sp. G5_S1_54_S4
AGCTACCGGAGATGGTGGACGGATTCCGTATGACACTGCGGCTGCATGAGTACGTGGAGAAGGAATCCTTCAACCACCCCTACACCTTTGTGGCGGCACAGACCGGCCTGGACGAGAAGACGGTGCGCGACATCTTCAACGCCCGCGCCGAGTTCCTGGGGCGCTGGCACCGCTTCGAGACGCCCCGCATCCTGGGCATTGACGAGCTATACCTGAACAAGCGCTACCGCTGCATTCTGACCAACATTGAGGAGCGAACCCTGCTCGACCTGCTGGCCACCCGCCGCCAGGACGTGGTGACCAACTACCTGATGAAGCT
>NZ_JBQKUL010000152.1:0-312 GCF_054968565.1 Pseudoalteromonas sp. G5_S1_54_S4
GCCTTGGTGAGCCATTACCTCACCAACTAGCTAATCCCACTTGGGCCAATCTAAAGGCGAGAGCCGAAGCCCCCTTTGGTCCGTAGACATTATGCGGTATTAGCAGTCGTTTCCAACTGTTGTCCCCCACCTCAAGGCATGTTCCCAAGCATTACTCACCCGTCCGCCGCTCGTCAGCAAAGTAGCAAGCTACTTTCTGTTACCGCTCGACTTGCATGTGTTAGGCCTGCCGCCAGCGTTCAATCTGAGCCATGATCAAACTCTTCAATTAAAAAGTTTTATGTCTTTCGACAGCTCAATGAATTCTGAATT
>NZ_JBQKUL010000153.1:0-306 GCF_054968565.1 Pseudoalteromonas sp. G5_S1_54_S4
GAACTTTCTTGTATTAAGAGTCGCTGCGCTACTTCGTAGCTATAAGGCAGTAGAATATCATGGTGCCGACAACGATAGAGAATGCATAACCGATGCATGGAGTAGGCATTAGTCTCTGATCAATTCTCTTCCTTTAACCTATTACCTTTTACCTTGACCTGCATTTTCACTTTATTCCAAACACGAAAAAGCCCAACGACTGCTAGTCGGGCTTTTTCGTGTTTGGAGTCATGGTGCCGATAACGATAGAGAATGCATAACCGATGCATGGAGTATGCATTAGGCTCTGATCAATTCTCTTCCTTT
>NZ_JBQKUL010000154.1:0-299 GCF_054968565.1 Pseudoalteromonas sp. G5_S1_54_S4
ACTAAAGTAGATACTTGAAGACTTTATTATCAGAAATTCCAAATTTTAGTTAGTACGTAGCGATACGAACTGACACCCAAATTTGCTTGGTGACAATAGCGTTTTGGACCCACCTGACCCCATGCCGAACTCAGCAGTGAAACGAAACAGCGCCGATGATAGTGTAGCATTTGTTATGTGAAAGTAGGACATTACCAGGCTCCAAATTGAGAAAGCTCGACTAGAAATAGTCGGGCTTTTTTACGTCTGCAGGAAGTGAAAATGCAGATGCAAGATAAAAGGTAACAGGTTAAAGGAAG
>NZ_JBQKUL010000155.1:0-285 GCF_054968565.1 Pseudoalteromonas sp. G5_S1_54_S4
TTAGTTCGTTAGCGTTAGGTGCGGAGCAAGCACTTAATGCGGTACGAAGCCACTGGCAGGTTGAAAGTATGCATTGGATGTTGGATATGAACTTTAGGGAAGATGAATCAAGAATCCGTAAGAAGCAAGGACCCCTTGTTTTTAACGTAATGAGAAAAATAGCCATGGCGTTATTTAAACAAGATACAACTAAAACAGCCAGTATGGCGAGAAAAAAGAAAATGGCAGGGCTAGACGATGATTATCGCTCAACCCTGTTAGAATCTGGGATTAAAATGCGCTAGC
>NZ_JBQKUL010000156.1:0-280 GCF_054968565.1 Pseudoalteromonas sp. G5_S1_54_S4
ATTACTCTGTACATCCAAATCTGGAAACACTCTGGAAACCTACATATTATCTAGTTTAGGAGGCTTTTCCAGAAAAAGTGAAAAATCGCAAAGAAATTTGGACTTTTTTGAGTTCTGGAAAGTAGTTTTCCAGATTTTGTACTTTCCATTTTTAAGAGTTACACCGTTGGATTATATTATTAAGATAATTTAAAAACTTTTTACTAGCACGAAAAGGTTTCATCGTATTAAAAAGACTAATTCAAAATCTAATTTTCTATGCTAATCTTTGAAAGACTTC
>NZ_JBQKUL010000157.1:0-251 GCF_054968565.1 Pseudoalteromonas sp. G5_S1_54_S4
CCTTGCTCGATGATCACATCTCTCATGTGCGGTCGCAGATAACCGCTCTGCAAGCGCTTGAGAAACAACTCGTTTCACTGAGAGCGAGTTGCAACGATGACCGGGAAGTTGAGGCGTGTGGGGTTCTTGCTGGAATTAGCGAAGGAAACATGCACCAGCAGTAGGTGAAGCATCAACCAGATAATCCGATGAGATGCCGGTCTGTCTCACTCTCATGCAAAGGTAAGATCAACCATTTAATCCGCTTACCC
>NZ_JBQKUL010000158.1:0-239 GCF_054968565.1 Pseudoalteromonas sp. G5_S1_54_S4
CTACACAGTGGTATAAAATTTGTGACGCCAAACCAACGTCATTCAGGTTTAGATAAAGAAATATTAGCTAAGCGTCAGCAGGTAAACGACGCAGCTAAATTGAATAACCCAAGCCGTTGGTCAGGGAAGTCACGAGACTGGTCAATGATAAATGAAGTAAATTTAAACCCTGAGAAAAAAGAAGAAATGCGGGCGGCATAAAATTTAACTTGAGGCGACAACTAACTTGAAAAACTCCG
>NZ_JBQKUL010000159.1:0-239 GCF_054968565.1 Pseudoalteromonas sp. G5_S1_54_S4
TTTGTGGTTTGGTTACATACACCAATATGTAACTTATGAAAAAATTATTTAGAATTAATATTATGCGGCACTAGCTCAGTTGGTAGAGCGCGACCTTGCCAAGGTCGAGGTCACGAGTTCGAGCCTCGTGTGCCGCTCCAAATTATTTGATATGTTTAGGCGGAATGGCAGAGTGGCCATGCACCGGATTGCAAATCCGTTTACCCCGGTTCGACTCCGGGTTCCGCCTCCAAATAATT
>NZ_JBQKUL010000160.1:0-231 GCF_054968565.1 Pseudoalteromonas sp. G5_S1_54_S4
GTTATTCATACGAATTTTATTATCAGCTTTTCCAAATTTTTAAAGAGCAGAGAATCAAAAACTTCTCAAAATTAAACACACTCTATTCTCAGGTGATTGTGCTACCCGATAAAAGAATATTTATTTTTAAGAAGTAAAGTGGTGGAGCTAAGCAGGATCGAACTGCTGACCTCCTGCGTGCAAGGCAGGCGCTCTCCCAGCTGAGCTATAGCCCCACATATGCTGGTCTTA
>NZ_JBQKUL010000161.1:0-223 GCF_054968565.1 Pseudoalteromonas sp. G5_S1_54_S4
GCTTTTCTGACGCCAATAATTGAAGTAGCTTTTGTCGCGATACTTCTTTGTTGTATATAACCTGTCGATCTTGACCTATTTTACAAACTTGATAATTATTTTTTGCTAAATCAATCGCAATAACGTTAAGATTCATCATGTATGGACTCCTTTAGTAAAAGTTTTGTCACTTATTACGTTACCCCTCGATGGGAGGGGAGTCCATACATCTCGGTGGTAAATA
>NZ_JBQKUL010000162.1:0-220 GCF_054968565.1 Pseudoalteromonas sp. G5_S1_54_S4
GAGGGCGTTCAGAATTCTGTGTCAGCCTAAGTTGCTAAATATCTAGCACACCATCTAACCTACCTTCGAAGTGGATGGCCAATTGCGACAATGTCAGATTCCAATTATGGATTGGCATTGTCCATTTCTTCGAGGCATTCAATATGCCTGCATACAATAATTTCATCAAGCTGTTTTCATTAGGGAATGCTCCCTTAGTCTTGGTGAGTCGTCTAAACTG
>NZ_JBQKUL010000163.1:0-218 GCF_054968565.1 Pseudoalteromonas sp. G5_S1_54_S4
TTTCGTGAACGTGCAATTAGGCTTGTTACCACACAACAGCATGAATACCCTTCTCTTTGGGCTGCGCTAGTATCGATTTCAGATAAACTGGGATGTACCCCAGAAACACTTAGAGCATGGGTCAAGAAATCTCAAGCTCAACCGTCTAAACCCTCTTCTAATACGCAATCAACTGAAGAACGCCTTGCCGTCTTAGAGCGCGAGAATAAAGAGCTCAA
>NZ_JBQKUL010000164.1:0-216 GCF_054968565.1 Pseudoalteromonas sp. G5_S1_54_S4
CTGCTTTACCTAAAACCTTAAACCTTGCACCTGAAACCTTTATTTTATTGCAGGCATTAAAAAAGGCCACCTAAGTGACCTTTTTCTAACAATTAACTTAAACGTTAATTATTACTCTACGATAGTTGCTACAACACCAGCACCTACAGTACGGCCACCTTCACGGATAGCGAAACGAAGACCTTCGTCCATCGCGATTGGCGCGATTAGCGTTAC
>NZ_JBQKUL010000165.1:0-214 GCF_054968565.1 Pseudoalteromonas sp. G5_S1_54_S4
TAATCGGCGGATTTACGCGTACTTACTTTTTATAAGTAAACCAGAGCGGGTCATTAGCTCAGTTGGGTGAATAAGAACCGAAACGAAGTTTCGCAGTCTTATGAACGCGAGTCAGGACGACGAGCCGGTCCCAAGCTTCAGGATGAATTAATGGCAGTTAGACACAGAGCGGGTCATTAGCTCAGTTGGTAGAGCAGTGGACTTTTAATCCATT
>NZ_JBQKUL010000166.1:0-210 GCF_054968565.1 Pseudoalteromonas sp. G5_S1_54_S4
ATATAAACCAAGTAACTCTTTGCGGCCCTCGATATTGACACCTAGTACGGTATAAATAGCCTTACTCACGTAGCGCCCATTTTCTTTAATCTTATAATGAATGGCATCAAGCCAGATAAACGGGTAAAGCGTGTCTAAGCTGCGCGCTTGCCATGCTTTAAGCTCTGGTATCAGTTGGTCTGTTACGGCAGTGATGGTGGCCTCTGATAC
>NZ_JBQKUL010000167.1:0-206 GCF_054968565.1 Pseudoalteromonas sp. G5_S1_54_S4
CCGGTCCACGCGACCAGGGCGCCGGCGGTGATGACCCCCAGGTTGATCACCACGTCGTTGGCCGAGAATATCCAGCTTGCCTTCATGTGCGCCCCGCCTTCCCGATGTTTGGATATGAGCAGCAGACAACTGGTATTGGCAATCAATGCGACGAATGCGATAGCCATCATCACCAGCGATTCAGGCTCACTACCGAATACAAAGCG
>NZ_JBQKUL010000168.1:0-205 GCF_054968565.1 Pseudoalteromonas sp. G5_S1_54_S4
AATTAACTAATAAACGCGTTGCTTTTGAATTTAAAAAAAATAATAACGAACATTTAAATTATGTAGCATCGAGTATTTGCCGTTGGGAAACAGACTATATGCCATTTTTGTTATATGACGGAGATAGACAATTTATAATTAATAATGGTGATTTTAATAACTTAACTGAACGTAACATCAAGGAAGATTAATATGGAAAAAGTCC
>NZ_JBQKUL010000169.1:0-205 GCF_054968565.1 Pseudoalteromonas sp. G5_S1_54_S4
AACCCATTCTCTTGCTCCGCTTATATCTTCAAATGCCTTTTCTGGGTATTCTGGGCGATACTTTAACGTTTTAAATAACGACTCAGAGTACGGGTTGTCATTACTTACTGATGGTCGACTAAATGATGGCACAATGCCTAACTCCTGTAATGTTGCCAACAATGTCGCGCCTTTCATTGGGCTGCCATTATCTGAGTGTAACGTG
>NZ_JBQKUL010000170.1:0-205 GCF_054968565.1 Pseudoalteromonas sp. G5_S1_54_S4
CTGCTTCAATCCACCGCTGAACGGTTCTTAGTGTCAGTCCAAGTAACTCACATGCCTTTTCTTTCCTTGCCCCTGAAGCCTGTGCGTTTGTGATAAGCGTTATTAATTCATGTCGCTCAGTCGCTGTTGTTAATCGTCCTCGTTGAAACCCCAAAGTGCATCCGCTTTTTTTTTGAGTACAAGCAGAGCGGCTGTTTCAGCTAAG
>NZ_JBQKUL010000171.1:0-202 GCF_054968565.1 Pseudoalteromonas sp. G5_S1_54_S4
CCGCATTTGACCAGGTTCTTCAATAAAGCGTTTTTTAACAGTTTTTTCAAACTCTTCTACGCGTTTTGCTGCTTCTTCTTCCGGTTGCTCAAAATAGTCAGCCAACATTTTGCGATAGGTTGCATATTTAAATAACTTTTCTGTTTTACCTTCACCCGTTTCTTCGCCTTTAATTGTACTTGCTTCTGGTTTATAGCTAGTC